>JBGPQS010000062.1:0-7038 GCA_041489235.1 Thermodesulfovibrionia bacterium | reverse complement strand
ATTACAGGGATACACAGGAAAAACAAAAATGTCCATAAAAAGAGTAAGCCATAGAAGACATCCCCCGCATATATTTGAGCCGATCCAGGAAGTATATAGGAGATAATCTTTATCATGTCCCTTCTCTGCTTCTGATATTCATACACGGTGAGAAGCCTTGAAACTCTTTCTTTCGCATCAAGCTCATCAAGTTTTACTAATGAACGGTAACATTGCATGCACATGCGACCCCATAGGATATGTTTTTCGCATTTATTACAGAGTATTGTACCGCACCTTTTGCATCTATATGCCCGGTGTTTAATACGTCTGTCCACTATATAAAAAAGAACTATGAGGAAAATAGCGATGACAGACATCAGTGCTGATGGTATTGTTGATAAGCCCATTGTAGGGATATTTCTCGTTCTTCCTTGAGCATACATCCATAGAGTAGAAACAGGTATGCTCTCATCAATCACAAATCTGTTCGGATTCTTACCGAGTATCGCCTGAAACTGTGAGACTGCCTCACGATCCAGCCTTTGGGCAGCAAGAAAATACTCTTCTCCTTTTACAAAATCAAGGCTCTCTCTCAAGACATGGCTCAGGTTATAATAAGCGGACGGAAAAGGTTTCATCTCTATTGATTTTCTATAAAATTCCTTTGCCCTTTCTCTATCATTCATTCCCACGTAACAATTTGCAAGGTTAATATATAATCTCGGATCAGGCTTTTTTACAATGAGCTTTTTGTAGATATCTGCTGCCTCACTGTACCTCCCCTCCTTCTTCAGGGCAAGCGCATATGAGAAGAGTTCAACATCATTATTTTTGTCCCTGAGCATTGAAAGAGCGTATTTGTTGCCCTTTGATTCATTTACCTGGACAACTGCCTTGAGTTCATTTGAAGCAGGTGCATTAAAAAACACCGAGGTGGTTTTAAAGACCCACGGTGATATAAGGAGAAACAGAAGATAGAGATAGACAACGCTTCTATCCCGTTTTTTAAGATACAGGCCAAGTATAAAGAGTAAACCCCCTATTAAAAAAATGGGACCTGTGAGTGTAAATGCGAGCACGAGGAGAAGCAGTGTCTTTGCCCTGACCTCCTTTATATCATGAGAAAGCAATCGAAGATCACTGGAGAGCCTTATAACAATAATAATGATTACTGAGATAATAAAGGAGATCATGACACTCATATACAAAGAGCCTACCATGGTAAAAGACCACCAGAAGTTCCGCTGATATGTCGATATACCTTGAAGCATATAATCAACTGCTTCAAATATTCCGTCTGTCGAGAATGAGAGACTGGCCTTTGATAATTCAAAATATACCGCGGGTAGGTCAGGTGAATATCTTAATGCCTTTCTAAGGATCTCTTTTGCATGGGCAGTATCTGCCTTTGACTGCTTTATGAGTACATATGCGTAAGGCTCTGAATTTCTAATGCCCTTATTAAGCTGCTCTTCATATAAATCTTCTCCTGAGGATAGAACAGGTATAAGGAACAGACATAAAAAGATTAAGGAAAAGAGCTTTTTCATGCCCGTTGTCCTATTTTCCTTTCAGTACCTTTTATCAGGCTGTGGATATTATCTATATGGCGTATGATAATTAATAATGTAATGAGAATGATGATAGGAAGTTTTTCCTTACTGTCCAAGAGTGCAATGCATAACGGCAAAAGCCCAAATGACACAAGTGCTCCCAAGGATGAATATTTTGTAAGTATAACAACCACCAGCCATATTATAAATGTAAACAGGGCTGTTTGTGGAGAGTAAATACTCAGCACTCCGAAGCTTGTCGCAATACCTTTTCCTCCCCTGAACCCAAGAAACAGTGAAAAGTTATGCCCTAAGATTGCTGACAGACCGGCAAGACCTTCATAAAAGATCCCGATTTCAAAGTAACTCCCAATCGCAACCGCAGCAGCACCTTTAAGCACATCTCCAAGAAGGGTTAACGCAGCAGGCCATTTGCCAATCGACCTCAGGACATTTGTTGCACCTATGTTACCACTCCCTACCTTCTTGAGGTCAACACCTTTAGCCCTTGCAATTATGACACCAAAGGGAATTGACCCTAAGATAAATGTAAAGATTATAATGAGCGCTATTTTCATATCCTTTTCCAGAAAGAGACTGTATACCTAACCCCTGATATAACAGAAAGTACGAGTGCTATCCAGATAAGTATTATCCCGATATCATAAAGATCAATGTCATAAATACTTCCCATCAGAATAAGACAGAGAACCGCGAATATCTGTGTAGTTGTCTTTATCTTTCCACCCATCTCAGCAGGGATTATTATGTCCTTTGAAAGGGCAACTACCCTCAGACCCGTGACAAGAAACTCTCTCACAATTATGACAATCGCTATCCAGGCAGGGAGCCTCTCCATGTCAACGAGCACAATCAGGGCAGATATTACCAGGAATTTATCCGCAATCGGGTCAAGTATAATCCCGAACTTCGTTATCTGACCTGTACGTCTTGCAAGATACCCATCAAGTAAGTCTGTTATTGACGCGATACCGAATACAATGGCACCAACGAATGGATGGTGATAGACAGTGAATACAAAAACCGGAATAAGAACAATTCTGCTCAGAGTAAGAAATGTCGGAAGGTTAAATCTTAGAGTACTCATCTATAATGTCTTCCCACAGTCCTTTTGCCTTAAGAAGAAAATCACATATTTCCCTGACAGCTCCCTTACCACCCCTGTTTTTTGTGATCATCGCTGCAACAGCCTTCACCTCATCATCAGCATCTGCAACAACCACTGGAAACCCTGATCTCTTTAAAAGGGGGATATCAACAATATCATCTCCAATATATGCAACCTCTTTTTCATCAATAGAATATTTTTCGACCAGCTGGCGATATGCAATTCTCTTATCATGGGATTTCTGATACACCTCTGTAATTCCAAGCTCATGAGCTCTTCTTTCAACAACCTTTGAATATCTGCCTGTAATAATCGCAACGTGAATTCCAGCCCTTATCAGCATTTTTATTCCATGCCCATCGCGCACATGAAAAACCTTAAACTCGTTGTCCTTGTTATCAAGAATAATACTTCCATCAGTAAGTACACCATCAACATCAAGGATGAGGAGCCTGATGTTTTTAGCAATCCTGGTAAGCTCTTTTCTTTTTATTTTATTACTATTCACGCTGTTACACTATTCCCTGCTTTAATATATCGTGTAAGTGAATTATGCCTTTTGCCCTGCCCTCATCATCAGGAACGACAAGTGAAGTGATTGAGTAGGTTTCCATAATGGAGAGTGCCTTCGCTGCGAGTTCATCTTCTGAGATAATCTTTGGATTTTTTGACATGACCTCTCCTGCCTTCATATCAAAAAATGCCTTGCCCCATTTCTCTATGCCTCTTCTCAGGTCTCCATCTGTGATGATACCCGCAATTCTGTTATCACTATCAGTAACTATCGTTACTCCAAGCCTTTTGGATGAAATTTCCACCACAGCTTTTATCATAGGTGTATGAGGCAATACTACAGGAAGAGTTTCACCTGTATGCATGAGGTCTTTAACCTTAATAAAAAGCTTTTTGCCAATAATTCCGCCAGGGTGGAAAAATGCGAAATCCTCTTCATTGAGCCCTCTCTTTATAAGGAGCGCGACTGCAAGTGCATCTCCAAGTGCTAAGGTTGCAGTTGTCGATGCAGTAGGAACAATTCCAAGGGGACATGCCTCTTCTTTCACCGATATGTCAAGTGTAATATCAGATGCCTTTGCAAGAGTAGAGTTTTGATTTCCGGTCATAGAAATTAACGTTAAGTTGAACCTTTTCAAAAAAGGTATCAACCCAACAAGTTCCTCAGTCTCTCCACTGTTTGATATGGCGATAACAATATCCCTTTCTGTAACCATACCAAGGTCTCCATGGCTTGCCTCAGCAGGATGAAGAAAAAATGCAGGTGTACCTGTTGATGCAAGTGTCGCTGCTATCTTTTTCCCTACAAGTCCTGATTTTCCCATGCCAGTCACCACGACTCTGCCTCTACTGTTGTAAATAATTTCAACAGCCTTCTCAAAATTACTGTCAAGCTTTTCGATGAGGCCATGAACGGCTTCTGCCTCAGTCTTTAAGACCTTTTTTGCAATATCAAGAATAGTGTCCATAGCATAGTATCCTCTTGCATGTACTTTTTATTTCTTGCTCAATTTTTATCACTACCATCTCTACTCTTCAGAGTAAAGGTTATTATATCTCATAGAAACCATCTTTTAAAGCATTTGTCAACCATTTTGTTGGGGATGAAACTGAAATGCACTTTTTGGAGGCCTATCTTTTTATCTCTAAGGGAAGATTATGTTGTGAATATTTTTAATTGTCTTCAAAAGGTGAGGCATACTTTCTAATGGAATCATGTTCGGGCCATCACACAATGCCTTATCTGGTTCTGGATGGACTTCCATGAAAAGACCGTCAACTCCTACTGCCACTGCAGCTCTCATGAGTGGTTCAGCAAATTCCCTTTGTCCTCCTGAACAGCTTCCATGCCCACCGGGAAGCTGAAGGCTATGGGTAACGTCAAAAATAACAGGGTATCCAAAAGACCTCATTATGAACAATCCTCTGAAATCTACGACGAGATTGTTGTATCCAAAAGAAGTGCCGCGTTCAGTAATAAATAGATTATGATTTCCTGTTGATATAAACTTTTCTATTATATTTTTTACATCCCATGGTGCGAGAAACTGTCCTTTTTTTATATTTACAGGTTTCCCGGTTTTCGACGCAGCAATGATAAGATCTGTCTGTCTACATAAAAAAGCAGGTATCTGAAGAACATCGAGAACTTCCGAAGCTGACTTCACCTCTTCTATGGAATGGACATCAGAGATGACAGGGATACCGAATCTGCTCCGAACATCAGAGAGGACCCTTAATCCTTTTTCAATGCCAGGTCCCCTGAATGAAGAAAGAGAAGTTCGATTTGCTTTATCATAAGAGCTCTTAAATAAAAGAGGAAGGGCAAACCCTTTGCATATTTCCTTCAGTCTTTCTGCAGTAGAGAATACAATATCCTCATTTTCAATCACACATGGACCTGCGACTATGAAAAGAGGATTATTCCCGCCGAGCTTTATACCTGCTATAGTTATTTCTCTTGTCACTCCTAAACGCCTTTACTCTTCTCTTTCGCACTGATTTCCAGGTAAGGGAATAACGATCTTTTTTCTCTGACTGATGCTCCTATAAATGCCCTGAA
Source organism: Thermodesulfovibrionia bacterium (assembly GCA_041489235.1). Lineage (GTDB taxonomy): Bacteria > Nitrospirota > Thermodesulfovibrionia > Thermodesulfovibrionales > SM23-35 > VGWZ01. The sequence continues at coordinate 1,799 of JBGPQS010000062.1, read as the reverse complement.
CAATGGATGCGGGTTCGTTGGTTTTGATTTAAACTCGGGATGGAACTGACAACCAAGAAACCATGGATGGTCTTCTATCTCGATAATCTCAACAAGTTCTCCGTCAGGACTTGCTCCGCTTATCCTCATGCCATATCGTGTGAGCACCTCCCTGTATGCATTGTTAAATTCATATCTATGCCTGTGCCTTTCAGATATCTCCTTAATACCATATGCCCTGAAAGCATGTGTTCCTTCCTTGAGGACGCAGGGATAAGCTCCAAGCCTCATCGTACCACCCTTCTGAGAGCTTTCAGAACGTACCTCGACTTTCTTTTTCCTGAAGTCATACCATTTTTCCATAAGATAGATAACAGGGGTTTGTGTGTGTAAATCAAATTCTGTACTATTTGCGGAGAGACCACACACATGCCTCGCAAACTCGATCACTGCACATTGCATTCCAAGACAGATTCCAAAATAGGGTATCTTTTTTTCACGTGCATATCGTATAGCTTCTACCTTTCCTTCAATCCCTCTATATCCAAATCCTCCCGGCACAAGAATTCCATCAGCTTCAGAGAGATATCTCTCCGGCCCATGGATTTCTATCTCTTCTGAATCAATCCATTGAAGATTCACTCTCGCATCATTTGCAATGCCACCATGGGTAAGGGCTTCCATAAGGCTCTTGTATGAATCTTTAAGACCGGTATATTTTCCGACTATTGCGATAGTCACTTCGTTTTTTGGCTCCTTCACCTTCCTCACAATATCTTCCCATAGCGTAAGATCCAGATCTTGAAAATTCAGGTTAAGCTTCTTCCCGATAATGTAATCGAGCCCTTCATTATGCAATGCAATTGGAACTTCATAGATCGTCTCAACATCCCTTGCAGCGATGACCGCATCTCCGTCAAGGTTACAGTGAATCGCAATCTTCTTTTTTACTTCAGGAGGAAGGAGTCTATCAGTTCGACATAAAAGTATATCCGGCTGAATACCTATCTCTCTAAATTCTTTCACACTGTGCTGTGTAGGTTTTGTCTTCAGCTCACCTGATGATTTTATATAGGGGACAAGGGTAAGATGCACATAGAGCACATTTTCTCTGCCCACATCATACCTGAACTGCCTTATCGCTTCAAGAAAAGGCAGACTCTCAATATCACCAATAGTTCCCCCGATTTCAACTATTACCACATCATAGTCGTTACTTACAGACTTTATCGCTCGAATTATCTCATCAGTAATATGTGGGACAACCTGAACGGTTTCTCCAAGATAATCCCCACGCCTCTCTTTTGTAATCACATTGTAGTAGATTTTTCCAGTTGTATAATTATTTGCCTGTGTTGTCCTTATTGACGTGAATCTCTCGTAATGTCCCAGGTCAAGATCTGTTTCAGCACCGTCATCAGTAACAAAGACTTCTCCATGCTGGAATGGACTCAGTGTCCCGGGATCAACATTGATATAAGGGTCTAATTTCTGAATGGTAACCTTCAATCCTCTTGTCTCAAGGAGTGCACCGATAGCAGCAGCTGCAATACCCTTACCGAGTGATGAAACAACACCACCTGTTACAAAGATGTACTTAGACATTTTTTTACCCTTTCTAAGTCTTCAGGGGTATCTACCCCATATGTTTCAAAGAAGGTTTCCTTTGTCTTAATTCTCATTCCATTTCCAAGTGCACGCAACTGCTCGAGCTTCTCTGTCCGCTCGAGTTCTGTTGGTTCCATTTTGGAAAGTTCAATAAGCGTTTCCTTCCTATAACTGTAAATACCGATATGCTTATAACAAAAGTGATGAGTGAT
>JBGPQS010000061.1:0-7049 GCA_041489235.1 Thermodesulfovibrionia bacterium | reverse complement strand
GAATTTCTTTTTTGAGGACTTAATAGTAATGGCAGGGGAGGCAATAAGCATTCAGTTTCAATTCAGAAAAATAGGATTCCTATCATTCAGTACATAAAATTATTGTTGACATGTGGTAACCAATTTATGTATAATGAACATAGGTTCACGTGAACATACGTTCATATAGATAGTTTGGGTGCAATTGAACGTAGAAGGAGGGTCACAAACGTGGCAGACATAAGCGCAGGGGGAAGTTATTTTAAGTGGAAGAGTAATCTGAATGGTATGTTCATTGCATTAGAATGGTTAGACTTTTGAAAAGCTCCTGACGCGTGAGGCGGAAAGGAGATGGAGGTGCATATGAAAAAATGGATAACCATAAGTTTTATGATGATTTTTTTAATACCAGCCTATTCCCACTCAGAAGACCTTAGTTCCTTGCGAATTAGCCTTGCTGAGGGTGATGTCCAGATAAAAACTGGAGATACCGCTGAATGGGTTGCTGCTTCCATAAACATGCCCTTGATGGAGGGAGACGAATTATGGGTTCCCGAAGGAGGCAGGGTCGAACTGCAATTAAACGACGGAACATACTTGAGGCTTGATAAAGACTCCTCACTTGGAATACTCAGTATAGGAAAGAATTCATTTCAGTTTTATTTAAGTACAGGGCGGTCGTATGTGGATTTCAGGGGACTGAGAAACAGTGTCCTTCAGATGGATACTCCTGTTTCTTCAATACGGATTTATGACAGGTCCGATGTGGGGATTGATGTGTACAATGACGGCAGTACCGAAGTCTCTGTTTTTTTGGGTGCTGTCAACGCAGAAAGCAGGTCTGGAAAAACAAGAGTCGGTGCTGGTAAGTCTCTTTCCATTAAAGAAGATGCCTATGCCGAGCTTGCTCCTCTGGGACCTGTTGACGAGTGGGAAAGATGGAACAAGGGGAGAGATACGAAACTCTATGAGCAGAGATACAGCTCACGATACCTGCCTGATGAGTTGAAGGTATATTCCTATGACTTCGATACAAACGGGAAATGGGTGTATGACAATGACTACGGTTACTGCTGGGTACCCACTGTTGTCGTTTCTTCTGGATGGGCTCCATATAGGATTGGCAGATGGGTATGGGTAGGCGGAGACTATGTGTGGGTATCTTATGAACCCTGGGGATTGGTTCCCTATCACTATGGGAGATGGTCATTTATTGCATCCGTAGGATGGGGCTGGGTTCCTCCTGTGAGGGGTGCTGTGTATTGGGGACCTGGATTTGTGGGCTGGGTTCACACACCAACTTATGTATCATGGGTTCCCCTTGCTCCTGGAGAAATATATTACGGTTATGGTTATTACGGACCTCATAGTGTCAATATAACCCATATCGATATCCATAAAACCGTAATAAAAAATGTGTATAAGAATGTGTATGTAAATAATGGGGTTACAACTATACATCAGGATACCTTTATAAAAGGTAAACATGTAGATCTTAAGATAAAGGAAAATCCATTTCTCAAAGAGAAAATAAATGTTGGCAGACCACAGATAAAACCAGAAAAGACAAGCTTAATGCCAATAGTAAAAGAGATCCCACACATAAAACAACCACCTCAAAGCATCAAAGATGTACGTGTGAAAGAACTAAAAGAGAAACGGCCGTTAGTAAAAGAAAAGCAAGCTTCTGTTCTGACACCTGAATCACCACAGAAAAAGATGGCAGTCAGAAGCTTTAAAGAGCCAAAGGGAATTGCCTCTACTCAAGAAAGGACTGTAACCACTGAAAGACCAAGTGTACCAGAAAGATCTCAAAAAATTAAGGAGCCTTCAGTGAAGGAAAAAACAGTACGTGCTGAAAGGCCAAGTGTTCCTGAAAGGCCAAGTCCGACAGAAAGACCAGGTATCTCAGAGAAATCTCAAAAGGTTAAGGAGCCTTCAGTGAAGGAAAAAACAGTACGTGCTGAAAGACCAAGTGTACCTGAAAGGCCAACTGTACCAGAAAGATCTCAAAAGGTTAAAGAACCTTCAGTTAAGGAAAGAGCAGTACGTACTGAGAGACCAGTTGTAACAGAAAAAGGGCAAGGATTAAGGGAGCCTTCTGCAAAAGGGAAGTGGGTACCTACTGAAAAACCGGCTGCAAGAGAAAAGGCACAAGAAATTAAGGAACCTCTTGCTAAGGAAAGATGGGTTAAGGAAAGATGGGTCCCTGCTGAAAAACCGGCTGCAGCGGAAAAGCAACAGGAAGTGAAAGAAACTCGTATACAAGAAAAACAGGCACCTGTGGAGAAACCGGATGTAACAGAAAGACAAAAGGGATTTAAGTAACCCTATTGCTCTATTATTTTGAGTAACTCGTTGTAGGAAATAGTCTTAACCCCGAAGGCTTTTGCCTTCTGGAGTTTTGAGCCCGGCTCTTCTCCTGCAACGAGGTAATCAGTACTTTTCGATACTGAAGATGATGCATGTCCACCAAGGCTTTCGATCAAATCTTCTACCTCATTTCTTGGTCTTGGTAATATGCCCGTTATCACAAATGTGAGGCCTTCAAGGGCTTTTTCCATTGTTTCTTTACCCTCGAAGTCCGGGTTTGTGATCTTCAGACCAAGTGATTTAAGTCTATTGAGAGTATGTAAATTTTCAGGGTCATTAAAGAAGTCTGAGACTGAGCGGGCAATCTTTTCTCCCATCTGTTTGATCTCCATAATGCTTTCAGGGGTTACATTATAAAGGTCTTCAAGTTTTTCAAAGTTCTTTGAGAGAATTTTTGCAGAATACTCTCCAACATGCACTATTCCAAGTGCATAGAGAAATCTGGAAAGGGTTGTGTGTTTGCTTTTTTCAATTGCATCTATAAGATTTTTGGCTGATTTTTCTGCAAATCTTGGAAGTTCGAGGAGATCTTCTTTTTTCAGACTGTACATATCCACAAAATGATTTATGAGTCCCTTTGAGTAAAGGAGTTCTGCATTCTTTTCGCCAAGTCCTTCAATATCCATAGCACCCCTTGATGCAAAGTGCTTTATCTTCTCCTGAACCTGTGCAGAACAATTGAGACCAACACATCGGATAGCTACTTCACCCTCTTCCCGAACAACTTTAGAACTGCACACAGGGCATTTTGCCGGGATAGAGAATGGCTTTTCTTTTCCAGTTCTCTTCTCTTTTATTACCATCACTACGTGAGGGATAACATCTCCAGCCCTCTCCACGACCACAGTATCTCCAACCTTTATGTCTTTCCTTTCTATCTCATCCCAATTATGCAGGGTAGAACGAGAGACTGTCACGCCGCCGATTCTCACCGGTTCAAAAAGAGCAACAGGGGTTATCACGCCTGTTCTGCCAACGCTTGGGATTATTTCTTTTATCTTTGTTGTACCCTGATGAGCTGGAAATTTATAGGCAATAGCCCAACGTGGTTCCCGAGTTTTTATACCGAGAAGTCTCTGTAATTCAAAATCATTAACCTTAATCACAGAGCCATCAGACTCAAAAGGAAAGGAACTGCGTTTTTCTTCTATCTCTTTGATACTCTCAAGAGCCTTATCAATTCCCTGTACGTGCTTTACCACAGCAGGGATTGGAAATCGTGCATTTTCAAGCCACTTGATAAATTCCCACTGACCCTTGAATTCTATCCCCTTTACAGTGCCGATTCCGTAACAGGCCAGATGAAGTTTACGGCTGGCTGTAATCGAGGAATCAAGTTGCCTTACCGAACCAGCGGTAGCATTTCTCGGATTAGCAAAAAGTGGTTCGCCTTTTTTTTCTCTTTCTCTGTTCAATTTTTCAAATTCATCAATATCCATATAAACCTCACCGCGAATATCAATCTCATCCGGGACTTTACTGACGCTTTCTATTTTTAGTGGCACAGATTTTATGGTTCTAATATTCCGGGTAACGTCTTCACCCTCATATCCGTCACCTCTTGTTGATGCCTTGAATAGAAGTCCGTCTCTGTATGTAAGTTCAATGGCGAGTCCGTCATACTTTGGTTCAACTGTGTATTCTATATTCTTTTCAGAACCGAGGAATCTCTTCACCCGTTTGTCAAACTCCTTTGCCTTATCATGAGAAAAGGCATTGTCAAGTGAGAGCATGGGTTCAGAATGTTTCACCTTTTCAAACTTATCGAGGGGAGGGGCTCCGACTCGCTGGGTTGGGGAGTCAGGCAGGATATCATGATATTTATCTTCAAGTTCTTTTAAGCGAAAATAGAGTCTGTCATACTCTTCATCTGAAATGACAGGTGAATCCAATACGTAGTAACGATAGCAGTGATAATTGAGATCTTTGACGAGTTTTTCTATCTCTTTCTTGATATCAGCGGGAATCTTTTCAGTCATAGAGGCTCTATCCCTCTGCTACTTCAATGAGAAACCTTAGCGCTGAGAGTGATGCATTCATTTTATTGTCTCCTCTATCCCCTGTCAATCTCAACTCCCTTGAAAGGGTCTGTCCCTTTTTGCTTACTGCAATAAAGATAATTCCTCTCTCTTTATTGTCAAGTATATCAGGACCAAGGTTGCCGGTGGTTGATACTGAATAGTCTGTTCTGGTCAGTGACCTTACTTTTTCAGCCATCTCCACTGCAGCTTCCTTACTTACTCCTCCATGCCGAGAGATGGTTTCAGGGGTGACTCCAAGAATTATCTTTTTAGATTCAATCGAGTAAGAGATAACTCCTGCCTTAAAGAAAATGCTTGCACCCGGGAGTGTTGTAATGTAGTGGCTGATAAGCCCGCCAGTGCATGATTCAGCTACTGAAAGGGTTAAGCCCTTCTTTCTGAAAAATTTATGTACCTTCTGTACAACTTCTAAAACTTCTCCATCCATACTATCACTCATTCTCACCACCCTGAGAGAAACATTCTCATTCTCCAAAAGGGCTTGTAAGAGTTCAGATCGTTATCTGTCAGATATTTTACAACAAGCTGGGATAAAAGGTGAGTGTTAGTGAAAATGAGGATAGTGTCTCCACTATGGCCTTCACCATGGAACATACCACCGGGACATAGACAGCCTTAATGAGAGAACCTCTCTCAGGGCAGGGGCGCAGGAAAAAAGTATCATTGCGAAAATGATCATGAGAAAAAATTTCTTCATACTACCAAGGATTTTCTATGAAGTTACCTGTAAAAGCTGATAAAGTTGTTTTTTGCAGGTATATCTTCAATTTCTTTTAGATAACAGTAAAGACCTCGCCCACAATTTCTTTTATATCTTCGCTGCTATATTCTAATCCTGCTACTTCCATGGTATGAGTTATAGCGTCATATTTTTCTTGGGAAGTAGAGATGTTGAATAATGGTGACTCTTTTATAATTTCAATGATGTCTTTTATCGTCATAATATTACTCCATCTTATATCCTTCTTATCATTCTTATCGGCAAAATTCTAAAAATCTTAAAGAAGGTTACCCCTTCTTATAAAAATAAGCAATTGCCGTGCCAACCTCTTTAGCCTTATGAAATACTTATGTGCCCCCTTGACAAAACCTTTAAAATAGTATACAAATGTAAACATATAGGAGTTAATCATGCGGAACCTTACGGAGAGACAGAAGAAGATTATTGAGTTCCTCAAATCCTATGTGAAAGACCACGGATATCCACCGACAATGAGGGAGACAGGGGAGCATTTTGGTTTCACATGGCCTGCTGCCAGAGGACATCTTATCGCGCTTGAGAAAAAAGGCGTTATACGCATAAACCCTCTTAAATCAAGAGGTATTGAGATCTTAGGGTTAAAACAGAAAGATGCCTTGGAGTTACCTGTTGCAGGGAGGATAATGGCAGGGAAGCCTATACTTGCTATAGAAGAGATAGAAAGCCATATACTCGTTGACAAAAGTCTATTTAAGGATAGTGATGCCTTTGTACTGAGAATAAAAGGGGACAGCATGGTAGAGGCGGGAATATTTGACGGAGATTATGTAGTAGTAAGGCCTCAAAAGGAGATCACAGGTGGAGAGATAGGCGTTGTGCTTATCGGTGAGGAAGCCACAGTCAAAAAAATAGCCATAAAAAATAATTCTATCACCCTTATCCCAGCCAACAAGACGATGAAGCCAGTGACCTACAAGCCTGATGAGGTGAGCATAGTAGGCAAGGTTATCGGTGTTATAAGGAAGTTATAATGCATGTTGGAGAGACGATAAGCGTTATCGCTTCTTTTGGGCTGCCTTATAAAATAAGGCCTGTAAAATTTAAATGGACAGGAAAGGTCTTTGAGGTAAAAGAAATCACCTATTTCTGGATGACAAAAGAAGGCCAGAGCACGATCTATCACTTCTCCGTGTCAGATGGGAAGACGTTATATGAGCTGAGTTTTGATACTACATCGCTCATGTGGAGGCTTGAGAACCTTGAGACGTGAAGGAATTTTGATTGACAGTAAAAAAGAAGGTTGATAGAATTTTTCGCAGGGATAGAGATGGACATAAAAAGCGGAGTGTTATTTATGAAGGAGTTAGCTACAATTTTTATAACTTTAATGAAGCGCATGAAATAAAAAATGCGTATAGTAATGCCGCTATTTGATTTCGACTATGAAGACTCTCAAGAATTTGAGTTTTATGAGGGCAGATATGCATTAAGAAAATTCATCGCTAATGACGAAATACCAGAAATAGCAGAGTTATCAGAACTTGATATGGACTATATGCGACAGGAATCTTGGGCTTTAGTTGCTGAAAATCCTGATTTAAATAAATATAAAGAGGAAATAAATTTATTGCTTCTTGCTTTCAAAATTTATAAATTAGCCCGTTTGTTTATAGTTTATAGACTGTGCAAAGAAAATACTAATCGTAGCAGAAGAATAAATGAAACTATGCAATCTATCATGCCCGAAAAAAGTTGCAGCCCAATTACTGTTAACGATCTAAAGATAATAGATAAGGGATTCTCGCATTTATTGAAAATGGACACCATTTCAAATCGCACTCATAATGCCTTGTATTTTCTTTATCTGGGATTTTTTAATGCTCATTGGTTTGCATCTTTTATATTTTTGATGAGTGCTCTTGAAGCCTTTTTTTCTAAGGAAGAAAAAGGCGAGG
>JBGPQS010000060.1:0-7110 GCA_041489235.1 Thermodesulfovibrionia bacterium | reverse complement strand
CCCCAATAAGTGGCAACACCACCAACCATGACTACCATGATGGTGACAATTGATATGTCATGTAATGCAAATACCACCTTTGGATCAATGTATCCCATATAATTCGTATAAAAGGCTCCGGCAAACCCTGTGAGGATACCACTCAGACAGAGTGCTATGGTTTTATAAAGGGTTGTATTTATCCCCAGCGATTCTGCAGCGTCCTGATCTTCTCTGATTGCGACAAAATAGTATCCAAGTTTGGACTCTATTACCTTTTTAATTAAGAAAAAAGTTCCTGCTGCTATAAACAGGATAATGTAGTAGTACCATATCTTTTCAACCCATGTCCTCTCTTGTATTAATATTCCAAGGTCTCCACCTGTAAAATCAACAAGGTTTTCTGTAGTTACCCTAAATACTTCTCCCATGGCAAGGGTTGCGAGAGCAAAAAAGGGTCCTCTCAGTCTCAGGCATAAAAAGCCTATAAAAAGTGAGACTACTGTAACAACGATAATAGTTAGAGGCAGACCCCACCATGGAGATAATCCAAGTTTGAAATAAAGTATGCCAGCAGTGTATGCACCGGCTCCAAAGTATGCAGCGTGGCCAAAAGATACCTGACCACAATATCCCGCGAGGAGATTCCATGCCATACCTATTACTGACCACATAATAACAAGTATCACTATATGCATCATATAGGTGCTCAATCCGATAAGTGGCAAGATTGTAAGAAGGGCCAGTATTATGAGTGGCAGGAATCTCTTCATTTTCCAAACCTCTTTCTTCTTAACAGGGATGCTACTCCTCCAGGTAAAAATATAAGAGCTGCAACGAATATAAGAAATCTTCCCACAGGAGCCCAACCCATACCAAGATAGGTAGCTGTCATTGATTCAAATACCCCGAGAATCAGACCGCCAATAATAGCACCAACGGTAGAGCCCAACCCGCCGAGTATGGTAATGACAAATGCAATCAGAGTAAACTGACCGCCAAGTGATGGGTACAGGTAATAAATAGGGATAAAAAGGCTCCCTGCAGCACCTACAAGGGAAGCACCAATGCCAAAGGTAATTACCCGCATCTTTTTCACATTCACACCCATAAGGAGGGCAGCATCAAGGTCCTGTGCAGTTGCCCTGATAGATTTACCCATGTCGGTTTTTGTAAGAAAAAACCAGAGCAGAACAGTAATGATCACAGCAATGATAAACGATACTGTCCAGGAAAAGGATAAAGAAAGTTCAAATGGGGCGGCCTTCCAGTAATCAGTCAGATACCATGCTTTGGTTGAATAGTCCACAGGAGTAGAACGGTAATCAGAGGTAAAAAAGATAGTTGCCAGGTTGGAAAGAACCATTCCGATGCCTACGGTAAGAATGACCTGATTCTCTGGTAATATGGACTCTACCTTAAGAACAGGATTGATGAGAAATTTCTGTAAACCAACTCCAAGAAAGAATAATAAAGGCATTGATATGAATACTGAAAGATAAGGGTCAATGTGGAAGAGGACAAATACCCAGTAAGCAATGTACATGGCCACCATCATGAGTTCACCATGGGCTAAGTTAATTATTTTCATCACTCCCATGATAATGGTCATGCCAAGGCCGATCAGGGCATAGAGACCTCCGAGCAAAAGACCAGCTATAAGAGTCTGTAAGAAGACCTCTATCTGTACTGACATCTGCTCTTAATTCCTTATTTTATCGCCTTTCTCTCCATTTCGGGATTGGATAGATGTATTTTTCGCTTGCATAATTCAAAGGCCATATGGTTTCGTGTACTCCCTTGATAACCTGTAGGACAAGGGTATCCATGAAATTTTGATTCTGATACCCCTCTTTGTCTTCAAATTTTATTGGACCAAAAGCAGTCTCCATTTTCGTTGCCTTCATTGCTACACGAATGTCCTCTGGTTTCAAGCTCTTTGCCCTTTCAAGAACATCTTTTATGATATAGAGAGCTGAATATGCCTCAGCACCATGATATGATGGATAGTCTTTGAAAAGTTTTTTATATTTTTCTGCATATTCCTTGGCTCCTTTATATTTCACCTGTTGGCTCCAGAGTGTAGCCGTTACCGCATATTCAGAGGCATCTTTAGCATTAACAACAAATTCAGGAAGGGCAAACCCGGCAGCACCACCAGCAAAAAGCATTGCGTCTATTCTAAGTTCCTTTATCTGCCTCATGAGCAATGCTGCGTCCATCACATATGAAACCATGTAAATGACATCAGGTCTTGCTGCCTTGACCTTTGACAGGATAGGCTTAAAATCTACAGCACCCTTCTCGTACTTTTCGTATACTAACACCTTCATGCCCATTTTCTCTGCATGCATGGCCATATCCTTGCCACCAGAAGTACCAAAGTCTGAGCTTTCATAGAGTATTGCAATTGTTTTTGGCTTTACAACCTCTTTGAGAAAGGATATAAGTCCGATTGCATAAAGGGCATTAGGGGGATTCATACGGAAAACATACTTGTAGTATTGTTGTGTTATATCATCAGCTGCACCTGTGACCACGAGGTAGGGAACCTTCCTCTCATTTGCTACCGCTGCTATGGCTTTTGAACAGGATGAGCTGTAATCACCAAATATCACAGGCTGTTTTTTTACATCAATAAGTTTTTCTGCTATAGATCTTGAAATCTCTGGTTTACCCTGTGAATCCTCAAAATCAAGAACAACTTTTTTGCCTTTAATGCCGCCTTTTGCATTAATTTCCTCAGCAGCGATTTCATAAGACCTCTTTTCCATTTCGCCAAATTTTGCCTGAGTGCCTGTGAGTGGAAGCGGGATGCTCAATTTAAGAGTATCTTGCGCAAGCAGGGTACCTGAGCAAAAGAGGCTTAAAAGAAAAGCAACAACTACAATGATTGAGAAACGTCTCATTTTTCTTCCTCCTTCATTTAGATTATTTAAAGAAATTATTGGCATTTTAATTCAAAAATGCATCATTTTCAATAAAAAAATATCTTTCATTATTTATTATGTCTTTTTAAATGTTTTCCTTTTGAAAATTCAGATTTGACTGTTTACCCTTATAATTTCCTTACAGCCATGCGTTTCAACTTTGATATATGAGTGGTTATATCAATCTCCTTTGGGCAGACTTCAACGCAATTATAAATAGAATGACATCTCCAGAGGCCATGATGAGTGATTATTTTTTTGAGCCTTTCATCTGTTGCTCTGTCCCTTGTGTCAAAAATAAACCTATAGGCTTTAAGAAGTGCTGATGGTCCGAGATACTTTTTATCAGCCCAATAGCTCGGGCATGAAGATGTACAGGAACCGCACATTACACAGGTTATGGATTGGAGTATCTTTTCCTGGTCTTCCGGACTCTGTATCCTTTCTCTCTCTGGAGGTGGTTCATTATTAATGAGATAGGGGAGGACCAATTCATTTTTACTGAAAAAGGGATCCATATCTACAACCAGATCCTTTATGACTGGGAAGGCCTGGAGTGGCTCAAGTGTGATAGTCTCTGGCATATCTTTAATAATTGTTTGACAAATAAGACCATTTTTGCCATTTATTTTCATTGCACAGGAACCGCAAATGCCATGGGCACAGGACTTACGAAAGGTGAGGCTGCCGTCTATAGTTTCTTTTATTTTAATTAAACCATCGAGTGCCCTCTCAGTTGGTTCCATCTCAACGGTAAACTCTTTCCATTGCGGGGATGAGTCCTTTTCAGGATCAAAACGTTTAATTCTGAATTTATATTGTTTCATATGAAGATATCCTTAACGTAGTGATTAATTTTTTAGTAATCCCCCTCACCCCCTTTAAAAAAGGGGGAGTTAAGATTGACCTTTATTAAAGCCCTTATTAGTTTTCCCCTCTTTACTAAAGAGGTCTACGACTCGTAGAGAGGTAGTGGAGATTACTAATTTTAATTTTCTTTTTTAATATTTCCTTTCCTCTGGTTTAAATCGCGTTATTGTGACCGGCTTGTACCTGAACTCAACTCCTCTTTCAGTCTTAAAGGCAAAGGTATGTTTAAGCCAATTTTCATCATCTCTGATGGGAAAGTCCTCCCTGTAGTGAGATCCACGAGACTCTCTTCTTTGAAGAGCTGAAAGGGCGATCACTTCACCTAAATTTATAAGATGACCAAGTTCAATTGACTCAAGCAGGTCTGTATTAAATTTCTTGCCTCTATCTTTAATCCCTAACCTTTTTGAGCGCTCTTTTATAATAGTTATCTCTTTAACAAGACCTTCCATGTCCGCTTCATTTCTGAATACAGAGCATTTATCCATCATTATTGTCTGAAGTTCAGTCCTTAATATTGCAGTTTTCTCTTTACCCTGAGCGTTTAACAGACCGTCAATGTTGTTTATTACTTTATCTACTGTATTTTTTGAAATATCCTGTTTTTCTGTATTCTTGAGAGACTTGCCTATAGCTATTCCGGCTCTTCTGCCAAAAACTACTGTATCCAGCAGTGAATTACAACCAAGTCTGTTTGCACCATGGACTGAGACACAGGCACATTCACCTGCAGCAAAAAGGCCCTCTACAACCAAGCCTTTCTCATCCTTTAAGACCTTTCCGTCTATATCAGTGGGGATGCCACCCATTGCATAATGGGCAGTAGGAAGTACAGGAATTGGCGCATCAGACGGGTCAATTCCCATATAAATCTTACAAAAAGTCGTAATTTCAGGAAGTCTTTCTTCTATTATTTTTTTATCTACAGCTCTCAGGTCAAGGTATACATAATCTTTACCGTCTATTCCCCTGCCTTCTCGTATCTCAGTCATTATAGCCCGTGAAACCATGTCCCTCGGTGCAAGGTCTTTAATGGTTGGGGCATATTTTTCCATAAACCTCTCGCTTTTTCCATTAATCAAAATCCCTCCTTCACCTCTGGCCCCTTCTGTAATGAGTATTCCAAGACCATAGAGACCCGTGGGATGAAACTGGAAAAATTCCATATCCTCAAGAGGTAAGCCGGCGTTGAAGAGAATGCTCAGACAGTCTCCGGTACTTGCGAAGGCATTAGAAGTTGTTTTGAAAATTTTTCCATAACCACCGGATGCGACAAGGGTTGCCCTGGCATTAAATGTATGAATCTCACCGCTTTTTATTTCAATAGTAATGACCCCAATGCATTTACCATTTTTTACCACGATATCGAGGACATGGAATTCAGGGAAGAAATGTACTCCCTGAAGTTCGCTCTGCTCGAAGAGAGCAAACATTATTGCATGGCCTGTCCTGTCTGCAGAATAACATGCCCTTCTCACTGGAGCTGCACCGAAATCCCTTGTATGACCGCCAAACCGTCTCTGTGCAATTTTTCCTTCAGGGGTTCTTGAAAAGGGGACACCCAGATGTTCGAGCTCAATAATAGTCCTTATCGCATCTTCACACATAACCTCAATGGCATCCTGGTCACCAAGAAAGTCACTCCCCTTAGTCGTATCATAGAAATGCCATTCAGGAGAATCAGGCTCTTCATTCTCTAAAGCAGCTGATATACCACCTTGAGCAGCAGTGGAATGGGAACGTGTAGGGTATAGCTTTGTAAGCACAGCGACCGAACCGTACTTTGATGCCTCGATTGCGGCTCTGAGCCCAGCAAGGCCGGAGCCGATAATAACTGTATCAAAATAGTGGTGCACTTGAAAACACCTCTTATGTCGTGAATTACTCTTTTTAGTAATCTCTCCTTGCCCCTCTTATAAAGGGGGATTCTAAAGGGGGATGTAAGGGGATTACTAATATTTAATTCTTACTTTCTTGCAATACCTGTTCTCTTTGCTGCCTCAGCAACTTCGTGGGCAACAGCAACAACCACCTTTTTGTCAAAAATACTTGGTATTATGTAATCTTCAATCAATTCATCATCTTTTACTGAATATGCAATTGCCCTGGCAGCAGCAATTTTTACTTCTTCGTTTACACCCTTTGCCCTTATATCCAATAACCCCCTGAATATTCCAGGGTAGCTTAGTGCATTGTTAATCTGATTGGGATAATCAGATCTGCCTGTAGCAAGAACTTTCACGAGTGGAAAAGCATCTTCTGGTGTTATCTCTGGTTCAGGATTCGCAAGTGCAAATACTATTGGTTCCTTCAACATTCGTTTTATGTCATCTGGTGTGATTATGTCAGGGCTTGAAAGGCCGATAAAGACATTTGACCCTTCCATGGCATCTGATATGCTCCCTTTTACTTTCCTTGGATTTGTCTTCTTCGCGAGAGACAGTTTGTAAGAATCCATATTGCTTCGTTGCTCGTAGAGGGCACCTCTCCTGTCACATACTACTATGTCTTTAACTCCGTAAGCTAAGAGAAGGAGGGCAGTAGCTGCACCTGCTGCACCTGCTCCAACCACAACTACCTTAAATTTCTCCATGTCTTGTTTCAAAAGCCTTGAGACATTGATAAGGGCTGCGAGAACGACTATGGCAGTTCCATGCTGATCATCATGGATAACAGGTATGTCAAGCGCCTCAATCAGCCTTTTCTCTATTTCAAAACATCTCGGCGCTGAAATGTCCTCAAGATTTATACCTCCAAAGGCAGGTGAAATATATTTCACCGTATTGATAATTTCTTCGGTATCTTTGGTGTTAAGTGCTATTGGAAAGGCATCAATACCAGCAAATTCCTTAAAGATCATTGCCTTGCCTTCCATTACCGGCATAGCAGCCTCTGGACCTATGTCTCCGAGACCGAGAACCGCAGTGCCGTCTGTTATTATAGCCACTGAGTTTCCTTTTATTGTGTAACGATAGGCATGTTCTATATTTTCTTGGATGTCTCTGCAAATCCTTGCCACGCCCGGGGTATAGACCTTGGATAAGTCATTTCTATCTCTCAGAGGTATCTTATTGTGAATCTCTATTTTGCCTCCCTGATGTGCAAGAAAAGTTCGATCCATTACCCTGAGGACCTTGACTCCTTTTATTTTTCTGATTGACTTTGCAATATCTTTCTCGTGTTCCTCATCGCGTGCATTTACCGTGACATCTCTGATCATCTTTCCTTTTTCAAAACGAACAATGTCAACAGAACCAAGGTCTCCACCAGCCTGACCTATAGCTGTTGCTATCTTTGCGAACATTCCTATTCTGTTCTCTATCTCTAACCT
>JBGPQS010000059.1:0-7157 GCA_041489235.1 Thermodesulfovibrionia bacterium | reverse complement strand
TCAAGGGCAATTCTCATGCTTCTTTTTCAACTACTTCGAGAACCTTCCGGCCGTTGTATGACCCACAACTATGACACACCCTATGTGAAGCTTTCATTTCATTGCAATCAGGACATACACTCAGGTTAGGAAGAGCCCCTTTCCAATTGGCCCTCCGTTTATCCCGTCTTGACCTTGTATGCCTATGTGTTGGGTTTGCCAATGTATACTCCTTTCATTCCTTAATGAGTTTTTTTAATTCCTTGAATCTGGAATCTCTATTTATTGCATTGCAGCCACAATCGCCAGTATTGAGGTCTGCCCCGCATTTCAGACATATTCCTTTGCACAGTTCATTACAGAGGGGCTTCATAGGAAGATTGAGCATTATCTGCTCCTTGATAAGATCAGACATATCCAGTATCTCTCCAGAATAAAACCCCATATCGAGTTCCTCGACTCTCAGTGCGTGCTTCTCTTCTCCTCTGAGTTCTTCAACAGGATGATACACTACATTAACCGGAACAAATACTTCACTCCTGAAATCTTTTACGCATCTGCTACACTGGAGATCTATATCAGCCATTAGTTTACCTCTTACAATAATCTCAACGCCCATCTTCAGTATCTTTAACTGTCCTCTGACAGGTAAAGAAAGGTCATCCGATTTGATTGTCTCTTTTATATCAAAATCAAGCCCTTCTACAGGTATCTCTGAAATTAATACTTTCATTTGAAAAACATAAGA
Organism: Thermodesulfovibrionia bacterium; assembly: GCA_041489235.1. GTDB lineage: Bacteria > Nitrospirota > Thermodesulfovibrionia > Thermodesulfovibrionales > SM23-35 > VGWZ01. The sequence goes on along the minus strand of JBGPQS010000059.1, from coordinate 6,430 downwards.
AAAAGAGTTTAATTATAAATTTTGAGGTGTATTTTTGTCAAGGTTGTGAGATCTCCGCTTACTGATTACGAGATGACCTAATTGACCTTCTCTTTTGCATGAAACTCAACTATATTTATATTCGATTCGTCTCCCTGCATAATAGACTTACCATTAAACACACCGCCCTCAACTATCGATAACTTATTTGTGAATATTTCCCCGTATACCTGACCCTTGGATTTAATCTCTACAAGTTCTTTAGCTCTCAGATTTCCCTCAACTCTCCCACCTATCACGATACCCCTTGCTCCTACATCACCTTTTAGAAAAGCCTTTTCACCAAGAACCACCCAGTCAGCATTCACATTTCCTTCCATTGAACCGTCAATCCTCAGAGTTCCTTTCACATCAATATCACCTTTAAAACTTGAATTGGCCCCAATAAATGATTCCATTTTCTCTGTATTTTTGGTAAACATTATGACCTCCCTTTTATATATGTATGAGGATTCACAGACCTGCCATCTTTCCATACCTCATAATGCACATGCGGTCCTGTCGCATTACCCGTAGATCCTAGATAGCCGACTACCTCACCTCTACTGACTTTCTGTCCCACTTTTACGGTATTCATCTTGTTGTGGGCATAAAAAGTTGAAAAACCAAAACCGTGCTCAAGGACAACAAGGTTACCGCTGCCTCCACTCCACCCTGAAAAGCTCACTATGCCATCCGCTGTAGCCCTGATAGGATTTCCAGGACTTGTTGATATATCAATACCTGTATGAAACACTTCTTCGCCACTTCTTGGATGTTCTCTTTTTCCATAGGAAGAAGAAATAGTACCCATCACAGGGAATCCCTTTGGAGTTGCAAGATAGAGGTCTTTCTGGAGGCGCAAGTAATCTTTTATTTCACCTACTGTTTCAGTTGTTTTCTTGATCTGTTCTTTAAGATGTTCTATATCAATCGACCCACTGTTTGATGTATCAATATTCTCAATGACTTTATCTTTAGAGCCGAAGGAAAACAATCTTTTGAACTCAGTTTCAGCCTTTTTGAGTGCTGATATCGTCGAATCAAGTTCTAAAAACTGCTGTGAATAGTAATTTAGTTTCTTTTTCATATCATGATACTCAAAGGTATCTACTGCAACTGAAAAAACGTAAACAGTTCCGATGCACCATAATAGTATCGAGATAACTACCCCTATTGAGGGAACCTTAAGATTGAAAGGTTTGGTATGACTATGAGGGATTAACATTATTGTTACAGGAGTGAATGCCTTTTTCAATACATTTTTTATTTTATGAATATCGAACATCTTTACCTCCTTTCTCAATACCACCGATTATAAAAGCCCTATAACCTGTGTTATTCAGTAATGAGATTGCACTTCTTGATACCCCCTCAGAAACCACAATACTATACCCTATTCCCATATTAAAAGTCTTCTTCATTTCCTTGTCAGGTATATTCCCCATTTTTTCTATGAGGTCAAAAATTGGCGGAACAGGCCAGGAGCCAATCTTGATATTCGCACTCACTCTTTCAGGTAATATCCTCATAAGGTTTCCCGGCATACCTCCACCTGTGATGTGAGCCATCCCTTTTATCTCAAGATTGTCTCTTAATGCTGTGAACGCCTGTACATATATTCTCGTAGGCTTCAGGAGCTCTTCTCCGAGTGTCATTTCAAGTTCCGGGATAGAGGTATCTACATCAAACTTATTCAGATCAAAAAAGACTTTTCTCGCCAGTGAGTATCCATTGCTGTGGAGGCCACTTGACGCAAGGCCGATAATCACATCCCCTTCTTTGATGTTCGCACCATCTATTATTTTTTCTTTATCCACAACACCTACTGCAAAACCTGATAAATCATATTCATTCTCTGAATAAAATCCTGGCATCTCTGCAGTTTCACCGCCAATAAGAGAACAGCCTGCCTCTTCACAACCATTCACTATACCAGAGATAACTTCTATTGCTTTCCCTGTCTTAAGTTTGCCAGTTGCAAAATAGTCGAGGAAAAATAGAGGTTCTGCACCACTGGTAAGTATATCATTGACACACATGGCAACAAGGTCTATGCCGATAGTAGTATGTCTGTCCATCATAAAGGCTATTTTCAGTTTCGTGCCTACACCATCTGTCCCGCTTACAAGTACAGGTTCTCTGTATCTCGTCATATCAAGTTTAAAAAGGCCGCTGAAAGAACCAATATCTGTCAGGACTTCAGGTCTGAATGTCCTCTTCACCATAGGAGTTATGAGGCTTATAAACCTGTCACCTTCTTCAATATCAACGCCAGACTTTTTATAGGTAATTTCATTGCTCATAATTTTATTTATTAGTTATTCTAATGAGGGAGATTTTAAATGCTTATATGTTGCATAAATGATATACAAAAGGCAAGAGAAAACAATTCCCCCAAAGAAACTGGTTATTTTGATAAAATAGGGATAATGCCGGTTATCCTTGTTGCAAATGACGATGGAATTCATTCCCCTGGTATTACGGCCCTTTTCAGGGCAATGAAGGAACTTGGAGATGCATATATTATCGCACCTGACAGAGAGAGGAGCGCAGCAAGTCATTCCCTCACGCTCCATAAACCTCTCAGAGTAGAAAAAATCAACGAATACGCTTATAGTATCAACGGCACACCAACAGACTGCGTTATATTAGGCGTGAATAAATTGTTACCTGAAAAGCCTGCACTTGTTGTGTCAGGAATTAACAAGGGGGGGAACCTTGGAGACAATATTACCTATTCAGGTACTGTCTCTGCTGCGATAGAAGGCACAATAATGGGCATACCATCATTTGCCATCTCTCTGGTCATCGAAACAGAACATGCTTCTCCCTTACATTTTGATACTGCATCTGATTTTGCCGTAAAGATTGGCAGATATATCCTGGAAAAATCCCTCCCGCGTGAAACGCTGCTCAATATAAACGTACCAAATTTGCCCAAAAATGACATCCTTGGAGTTAAGTTTACACAACAGGGGAAAATGGTTTACAGCAATTCCATTAAAGACATCATCGATCCGAAAGGGAAAAAACACTACTGGATAGGAGGGACTCAATCTTATATAAAGCACGGTGATAACACAGATATCCAGGCTATTCACGAAGGCTACATCTCTATAACTCCTATCAATATTGATCTCACAAATTATAAGGCATTGGAATTTCTTAAGAGCGCATTATCATTTCTCTCTTAAAAAGAATAGTGAAAAATTATTACGATGTTATAATAGTTGGGGCTGGTCCTGCCGGAATATTCTCCGCTCTTGAATTGCTTAATCAGAAAGAAGATGCACGCATCCTCATCATAGAAAAAGGCCATGATATTGATAAGAGAATATGTCCGATGGCAATAAGGGAAATTTCATGTGCAACCTGTCCTGAATGTGCACTCCTTAGTGGATGGGGTGGTGCAGGCGCTTTCAGCGATGGAAAATTGAACCTTTCTCCTGAAATTGGGGGTTTTCTCTCAAGATATATAGGCAGTGAGAAATTACAATCCCTGATACATTACGTAGATGACATCTATGTGAGATATGGTGCTCCTCAAGAAACATATGGAGACAATAAAGAAAATATCCACGTAATAGAAAGGCTCGCATCAGAAAATAACCTGCAGTTTATACCGTCAACAATAAGACATATCGGTACCGAGAGGTGCAGGATACTCCTGAAAAATATTAAGGAGACCCTTAATAGAAAGGTAGAGACGTTATTCGATGTGGAGGCAGACAGGGTCATCACAGAAAAAAGAAAGGCTGTTGGCATAAGGCTTAAGGATGGCACAAGGTTTTATTCTCAATGTGTCATCCTTGCTCCAGGCAGGGAGGGCTCGAGATGGCTTGAACGAGAGACAAAACGGCTCCACCTCACACTTATGAAAAACCCAGTTGACATCGGTGTACGGGTTGAGATACCAGCCAAAGTACTTGAACCTCTTACAAAAATAACCTATGAGCCCAAACTCATCTTCCATTCAAAAAAGTTCAATGATAAAGTAAGGACATTCTGTGTAAATCCTTACGGTGAGGTGGTAAAGGAATACCTTAAAGGTATCTGGACAGTTAATGGCCATAGCTATGCGAACAGGAAAACGAATAATACAAACTTTGCACTTTTGGTAAGCACCTCCTTTACAGAGCCATTTGATGAACCTATATTATATGGAAGATATATCGCGGAGCTTGCAAATCTTCTTGGCAAGGGTGTCATTGTGCAGAGGCTCGGAGATTTAAAGCAGGGAAGGCGATCAACACATGAAAGAATAGCAAAAGGGGGTGTGGAGCCAACACTCAAGGATGCTACACCGGGTGATTTAAGTTTTGCGATACCTTATCGCCATATGTCTGACATCATCGAAATGCTCGAAGCACTTGACAGGATTGCTCCTGGTATAAACTCAGAACATACCCTTCTCTACGGAGCTGAAGTGAAGTTCTACTCAATGCATCCGAAGCTCTCAGAGTCCCTTGAGACTGAGATTGATAAGCTGTTCGCAGTCGGTGATGGTGCAGGGGTGAGCAGAGGTCTTATTCAGGCATCGGTCTCAGGCGTAATTGCAGCAAGAGAAATACTGAAAAGGCTGAATTAATGGGTTTTCAAGAATTAAGAGAATTCATGGTAAACACACAGCTCATCTCGAGGGGGATTAAAGATGAGCGGGTTCTCAATGCAATGAGAAAGGTTCCACGACATCTTTTTGTTGATGAATCCATACAGTATAAAGTCTATGACGATATGGCTTTGCCAATCGGTGAAGGACAGACTATATCACAACCGTATATGGTTGCAATTATGACAGAGCTGCTTGAACTGAAAGGAAACGAGAAGGTATTAGAAATAGGCACAGGCTCTGGATATCAGGCAGCAATCTTAGCTGAACTTTCAAAAGAGGTGTATACAATTGAGCGTGTTGATGTACTTGCTCAAAATGCAGAAGAACGATTCCATTCCCTCGGGTATACAAACATCCATGTGAAGGCTGGTGACGGCACCTTGGGATGGCCTGAAGAGGCACCTTTTGACAGGATTATAATTACTGCTGCAACACCAAAGATTCCTGATGTTCTGATGGAACAACTATCTGAAGAAGGTATAATCATTGCACCTGTTGGAGAACGCTTCTCTCAACAGCTTCTGAAACGCACAAAGTCCTCAGGTCAATATTCAGATGAATACCACACCCCATGCATCTTTGTGCCCCTTATTGGGAAATACGGCTGGGAGTAAGAGAATTAATATGCTATGAAATTATTTTTTTACGCCCTTCCCCTGAACAATATCATCAGCCCAGCTCATTGCAGCAGACACATTTGGAAATCCAATGGTACTTGTGAGCAAAATAATCGCATGATAGATCTCATCAGGCTTTGCACCCGCATCCAATGCCCTTCTGGTATGGGAGTGGACAGAACCCTCTGATTTAATCGCAGCAGCAGCAGCCAACTGTATAAGATGCGATGTTTTTTTATTAATAGGGCCTGCGCTTCTTACTGCTTTTCCAAGGTTATCAACAGCTTTGAAATATCCCTTAAACCTCGTTTTAATACTTAAATACTGCTTTGGTAATTTTGACATATATCCCTCCTTATCGGTTTGCCTTCTTCTTAAATTCAGCCCAGTCCTTCATACGTTGTAAGTTCTCACTAAGACTCCACCACCCATTTTTAAAGCTCGCATAATCAGGAGCACCGGTCATCGCAGAAGCATAACGGATGGAATTTGAATAAAATACCCATTGTCTTATCCACATCTGCTCAATCGGCTCATCAAATGGATTGGTATTATCCTCTATTTTATTTTCCCACGTATCTGACATGAGTTTTGTTGCCGCCAATGTCATCTTATCAGTCTCTTTTATGGTCTCTTCAAGTTTTCTAAAGTGGCTATCAATCCAATCAGTACTATGGCAACCATTACAGATATTCTTCACTATAGTGAATCTTTTTCCTTGCTCATTACTATCAATAAGATATCCTGTTGCTATCTCACCTGTGAAAGTCGTTGGGAGCGATAACCCATCCTTATTTTTAATTATTGTTGTATTACCTGATTTTGGTTGGGGATGGCTGTAAATAAGACCAAAAAGTCTCACCCATAACCGTGAACCAAAATCATGGCTCCTCTCAGCAATGACATTACCCCCCGGTGACACAAGGAGGCTATTGTGGCATGTAGCACAGGTTGGCGCCTTAAAATCCTTTCCAACGGTCCAAGGTACTGTGTCAAAATTCCATTCATGATATTTCGAAAAATAAATATTCCCATGCTTACTCTCTTTATACACATTCCATGCAGGCACATCAGGATCAAGATGACACTGTGCACATGTGTAAGGTTTTCTTGCCACCTCAATGGAAAAGCCATGTCGTGGATGACAGGCTGAACAGGCACCATAACTACTGTCTGGATT
>JBGPQS010000058.1:0-7227 GCA_041489235.1 Thermodesulfovibrionia bacterium | reverse complement strand
GGTTTTTTTTAGGAAAAGGAGATGAGCTATGGGGAAAAAAATCTATGTTGGAAACATTTCGTTTACTGCAAAAGAAGGGGATATCAGGGAACTTTTCTCAAAGATTGGAGAGGTTGAGTCAGTTAAGATAATAACCGATGCACACACAGGAATGCCTAAAGGGTTTGGCTTTGTTGAAATGACATCTGAAGAAGATGCAAAGAAAGCAATAGCAGACTTCAATGGTACAACATTCTTTGAGAGGACACTATCAGTTTCTGAAGCAAGACCTCTGCAACCAAGGCAAGGCTTCCAGGATAGAAGGGGTGGCTTTGGTGGAAGTAAGGGTCCAAGGAAAGGCTGGAGATAGATCTTTTGGATATTAAAGTCTACGGGAATGACATAGAAAGAGCACTGAAAACTCTTAAGCGTGAACTTCAGAAAGAAGGTCTCTTAAAAGAAATTAAACAGAGAAGCTTTTATGAAAAGCCTTCTGAAAAAGAGAAACGGAAACAAAAAGAGGCAAGAAAGAAAAGGATGAAGAGTCTAAGATTTAATAGACCAATCAAAAAATAGAAAACCCCACCTGAATGTTTCCACCAGCAATTATCAATTTTAGTAACATATTATAAAGTGACCTGTCCTAAATATATGTCCATATTACACCCATATAGGTGATTATCAGACTTCAAAGGAGGTTTTCGTGAATAAAATATCTTTTCTCGTTTGTTCAGTATTAGCCGTTTTGTTTATTTGCCCCACTTTAATTTTTGCAGAGGAACTGAAGCCTGTTCAGCTTTTGAAGCCTCAAATCGAGGGTGGTAAACCCCTCATGCAGGTTTTGAAGGACAGGAAGTCTTCGCGTGAATTCAGTTCAGAGAAGCTCCCTTTACAGGTGCTTTCAAATATGCTCTGGGCAGCGCTCGGACTAAATCGGCCTGATTCAGGAAAGCGTACTGCTCCATCCGCACGGAACTGGCAGGAAATTGATATCTACGTCGCCACCTCAGAAGGCCTTTATCTCTATGATGCAAAAGCTCACCTATTGATACCAATTCTTGCAGAAGACGTCCGTGTAATGACAGGTCTCCAGTCGTTCGTGAAAGATGCGCCTGTGAACCTCATCTATGTAGCTGATTTCTCGAAAACGGGGACTGCAACAAATGAGGAAAAGGAGTTCTATTCAGCTGCTGACACAAGCTTTATTAGTCAAAATGTTTACTTGTACTGTGCTTCTGAAGGACTTGCAACTGTTGTGCGGGGCCATATTGACAGGCCTGCACTTACAAAAGTAATGAAGCTGAGGCCGGATCAGAAGGTCATTCTTGCGCAATCAGTGGGATATTCAAAAAAATAAGAGCTTCACACTTTTTTTAGCTGGCCATACTCCCACATGGCAATTGAATTCAGAAGTAAGTTCCATTAAAATAATACTTTATTGCATAGAAGACTTTTTTCAAAAAAGGGGATAGGCTGTGGAATTTAAAAAGAAAAAAATACTTATGGTAGACGATAGTCAAATCTTCTTAATGTACGCAGGAATTTTATTGAAAAGGTTCGGCTTTAATGTGATACCGGCTGAAAATGGCGTAGAGGCACTCAAACTTTTAAAGATCATAGAGCCAGATATTATCATGTTAGATGTAAGAATGAAAATGCTGGATGGCATTACAATTTTAAGGCATCTCAAAGCGGATACAAAAACATCCACTATCCCGGTTATTATGGTATCTGTTGATTCAAACAGCGAAACAATAGAGGAATGTAAAAAATTAGGATGCTCTGGTTATTTAATAAAACCTTTAAAGATAGATAAACTCCATGAAGTTTTAGAAGAGAGTATATTTTCACCAATGGGAACAAAAAGGGAACATTTAAGGGCTCTATTCCCCAAGAAGGTAATGGTAACCTTCGATGGAATACCCTATGAGCTTTATGCTGAAACCCTATCTGAGGGTGGTATCTTTATCAGGAAAAAAGACAGTTTCCCCTTAGGTTCGGAGGTTGAAGTAACGTTCCATTTGAAGGGTGGAGAGCCGCTTTATCTAAAAGGTGTTGTCATTTATATAAAAGAGCTTTTTGGTAATATGCTAAAACTCCCGCCTGGCATGGCAATAAAATTCAGAGAAGTCACCCCTGATCAGTCTAAACTATTAAAGAATTTTATTGAACATTTAATCGCTCATGACCTTTTCGATAGTCAGGAAGAACCTGTAATAGAAATTGAGAAAGATGAGATTTGATATAATGTTCAGATTGCATAGAGACATAAACAAATCAAACAGAATTCAACAGATTAACAGCGTTCTCTCTTAAAATAAGTTTTTCTTTTACTTCCCCAAGATGAAGATCTTTCAATAAAGAAAGCGTTTTTTTCTGGTCTGTCCAGGGAGAATCTGTGCCAAAAAGAATATATTCCGGGGGGTGATTTGAAATAATATTTTTCACGGCCTCATTATACAAAAATTCAAGTGAGAAGGATATCTCCATATAAATCTGTTTCCCGAGCAGATATTTTTCTACCTCTTCCCACTGTTTCCATGCACCAAGATGTGTGGTCACAAGTTTAAGAGAAGGAAATTTTTCTATAACGTTTGAGATTTTTGAAGGGTCTGCTATTTTTATCGGTGGAAAGGCAATATCAAATCCAGTATGCGTTACCAGAATCAGATTCTCTTTGCATGTCTTCTCATAAATCGGGAAAAGCCTTTCTTCATCTAAGCTAAATTTCTGATAGTAGGGATGGAATTTTATACCTTTAAAGCCCTCATTTTTTATTTCACTAATTCTATCTGCAAATTTTGGGTCATCCGGATGAAAAGAAGGAAACGGGATAATTCTTTCTGACCTGATCTTTTTACACCATTTCAGAATTGAATCGAACTGTGTTGGTTTTGTGGCAATGGAGCACACAACACTCTTTTCGATTCCACATCTGTCCATGGAAGAAAGCAGAGAAGAAATTTTACCGTCAAGATGAGCCTTGATGTCTCCTTCCTCTTCAAGTATCTTTATCGCCCTTTCTGCTAAATCATCAGGAAAGGCATGAGTATGGAAATCAATAAGCCCTTTCATTACATGAATATTTTACAACCATTATTCAGATAGTTGGTAGAGTAAAATGAGGATTTCTAAACAAACGGCTTCTGTGTTAGTATTTTGAATGCAACTCATAAAAATCTCTGAAACAAACTTCGAAGAGGTATTGTCCTCTGCTGTTGACGAACTCAAGAACAGCGGTATCATTGCATATCCAACAGAAACATTTTACGGTCTCGGAACAAAATTTGATATCGAAAATTCACTCAAAAGACTTTACGACATTAAACAAAGGCCAAAAGAAAAGCCGATGCCACTGATTATAGGCAATAAAGATTTGCTTCCTGTTGTTGCTGAATCTATAAATCGCTTAGGATTATCTTTCATTGAGAGGTTCTGGCCCGGTCCCCTTACCTTAATCCTTCCTGCAAAAGAAAATCTATCAGACTATATCACTGCAGGCACCGGTAAAGTTGCGGTAAGAATACCCGGAGAATCATTCGCCCTCTCTCTCGCAAAAACTGCAAATTTCCCTATTATTGCAACAAGCGCAAACCTATCAGGCATGCCGCCTGCGCAGGACACAGAGGCTGTTATAAGATATTTTGGAGATAAGATAGACCTCGTTTTTGACGGTGGCTCCACCACTGGCGGACTGCCCTCAACGATAGTAGAGGTAACAGGGGATGAGATTACTATCTTAAGGGAAGGGGCAATAAGTACAGAATCAATAAGAAAATTTTTAAATACCCTTGACTTTCTTTAAGCTTTAGACAAGAATATTTTAATTATACAGGTGCTGAAATGCTTAATAGGGAATCCTGTGAAACGCAGGAGTGGTCCCGCCGCTGTAATCGGGGACGAAACCCCAAAAAGGCAGGATAAGGTTAAGGACGAGGTTAAGCAATCTCGAATCTGAACCTTGACATTGCTTTTTACGCCACTGGTCGTAACGACTGGGAAGGCATGGGGAATAGGACGATCTGAGAGCCAGAAGACCTGCCTGTAAACAGCAGTTGTTAGTTATTAGTGATTAGTTGTTAGTTTAAAAACTAAAAAACTATCAACTGACAACTGAATATGCCCTTCCCGTGGAGGAAGGCGGGGATGAAGGAAATCAGGGTGCAATCCTCAGGACTAATTATGGTTTCTGAGGATTTTTTATTTTTGGAGAAAATTCTATTTATAACTTATAGATGAACAGGCATGGCATAGTATTATCGCTCATTCTCGACCCCGATAGCTATCGGGGTCTCCAAGGTAAATTCTGTCCTCGACAGAATTTAAAGCCGCTCCAATACTATGCCATGCCTGCTTTAGATGAATCATTGATAATATTGTATAAAAGAAAGCACAAATGAAAAAATTATTAATCTTATTTCTTATTTCTTATTTCTCATTTCCCATTTTTACTTATGCAGGTGAATTACCAAACCGCATCATTTCCCTCTCACCAAACATAACCGAAATCCTTTTTGCGATGGGACTTGGTGATAAAATTGTTGGTGTGACAAACTTTTGTGATTATCCTGAAGAGGTAAAGAAAATACCAAAGATTGGGGGCATGTCCAACCCCTCGTTAGAAGCGGTTGTCTCATTAAAACCTGACATTGTTGTGATGACTACTGATGGTAACCCAAAAGAGTTTGAGGAGAGATTACGTTCTTTGAAAATAAGGACTTATGTATTTAAAGCAAGGCGCCTCTCAGAACTCCCGCTGGGCATTAGAGAACTTGGTCTCGCCCTTGATGTGAAAGATAAGGCAGAAATACTCGCAAAAGAGATCGAAGGCACCATGAACAAAGTGGTTCACTCATCACTCATTACCCATCACTCATCACTGAAAAAGAAGGTCCTTTTCATCATCTGGCCAGAACCATTAATAGTTGCCGGACCTGGTACCCTTATAGATGATGTCATTACTCTTCTTGGTGCTGAGAATATAGCAGCAAAGGCAAAGACCTCATACCCAAAATACTCAATAGAAGAAATCATTCGTCAGTCTCCGGATGTCATTTTTATTGGTAAAGGACACACAGACATAAAAAAGGTCTCAGAGAATCTCCTGAAAAGAATTGCATTAGTTCCGGCAGTTAAATATAATGCTGTCTGTTATATGAGCGATAGCATTTACAGGCTCGGTCCAAGGGTTGTTCAAGGCATTAAGGAAATGGCCATATGCCTAAAATAAAAATCTCAATAGTAATCTTAATCTTGGTCATCATTGCTCTGGTCTCTCTTTGCCTTGGTCCAAGGGTAATAAATCCTTTGAGTTTAAATGATCTGGAAAAAGAGATAATGCTGTCAATAAGACTCCCGAGATTTATTGTTGCAGTCCTTATGGGAATGGCCCTCGGAGCTTCAGGTGCTGTGCTCCAGGGAATATTGAGAAACCCACTTGCCGACCCTTACATACTCGGGATTTCAAGTGGTGCATCACTAACCGCAGCATTTGGACTTATATCAGGATCTTATTTTCTTGGCAAATACACTATACCATTGACAGCATTTATTGGTGCCGCTATCGTGAGCATGATAGTCAGCGCATTTGGGTGGAAACGCGGGGGACTCTGGCCTGAACGGCTTTTACTTGCAGGTGTCGGCCTGAGTTTCCTCTTCCAGGCAGTTCTTATGCTTCTTATAAGCACCTCTACTGATGAGGGCATGAGGAGGGCAGTGCTCTGGATATTTGGAGACCTATCGATCGCGGACTGGTCATTGATCCCGTATGGTTTTGTATTGGTCATACTGGGTCTCGGTATCTCCATCTCCCGCTCAAAGGCACTCAATGCATTAATACTCGGTGATGAATTCGCACACAGCCTCGGGTTTTCTGTGTACAAAGAAAGGGTACTTCTCTTTTTATCTGTCGTGCTTATGACTTCAGCATCTGTATCACTCGGGGGCATAATCGGTTTCATAGGTCTCCTCATGCCTCACATTGTGAGGTTCTTAATCGGTGCTGACAACAGGTTCTTAATACCTGCATCTGCTCTTTGTGGTGGAGCTTTTCTGTGTGTTGCAGACCTCATAGGAAAATTAATCATGCCGCCAGCGGAAATTCCTTCAGGGATTATAACTGCCATTATCGGTTCACCATATTTTCTTTATCTGTTAAGGAGAAAAGGTGTCCTCAACCTATAACCATACCATCCTTCAGCTTGATAATGTGACGTTTCAGTACCCCAGTGATAAAACGTTCATCACTCATCTGACATTCTCTGTGGGTAATGGTGAGTTCATCGGGCTATTAGGTGCAAATGGTTCGGGGAAATCAACCATCCTTAAACTTGCAAGCGGGATATTAAAGCCATCTGAAGGGTCAGTAAAACTTTGGGGTAAGCCTCTGCATTTTTATAAGAATAAAGATAGGGCGAAACTGTTATGCTACCTTCCACAGCTCCTTGATATCAATGTGCCCTTTACCGTCAGGGAGATTGTGAGTATGGGGCTTTATCCATATGATATACACCCTGAGATGAGCGCAGATGAAGCCATTGAGATAGTCGGACTCAAAGAAAAATCAGGATCAACTATTACAAATCTCAGTGGCGGTGAAAGAAGGAGGACATTTATTGCAATGACCCTTCTTCAGGGAGCAGGGCTTTTACTTTTAGATGAACCACTTGCAAACCTTGATATAAAATACCAGATAGAGATTCTGCGGTTACTCGGTGAATTGAAGGAAAAGAAAAATATCTCGATAATTATGGCGCTTCATGATATAAATATTGCATTACAGTTCGAGAAGGTGATGCTCATTAAAGATGGCAAAATACTCGGCGCGGGAAACCCCGGGATAGTCCTGACAAAAGACCTGCTCAAAGAGGCTTTTGATGTCAACATTGCTGTAAAGAAAAATGATTCTGGAGGAGCATATATAAGCTATGGAAATAATTTCTGAGCACGGTGAAGATATTTACAGGCTTGCAGAAGAACTTAAAATACAGGAAAGAAAGATAATTGATTTCAGCACATCCGTAAATCCACTTGGTGTATCGAAAAAGGTAAAGGCAGAGATACGGAAACATCTCAAGTATCTCCATAGCTACCCTGACTCTGAGGCAATAAGATTAAAGAAAAGGCTTGCTCAATACCACGGAATTGCTCCTGAGACAATACTTTGTGGCAACGGAAGCACTGAACTTATCTACCTTATCGCAAGAACGTTGAAACCAAAGAAAGTCCTTATACCAGCTCCGACATTTT
>JBGPQS010000057.1:0-7254 GCA_041489235.1 Thermodesulfovibrionia bacterium | reverse complement strand
CTTGTTGTTTATGGGTTTGGAGAGAAAAAAACACCAGAAGCTTTTGTCTCCGCTTGTGACAAATTCATATATACTGAGGTTTTGAGATCCAAAGAAGATGATAGTCTACCCATAAAACGAAAACCTACTAATGAGCTAAAGCAAGATACGAAGCTGGTTAATCTATTAAGGAATGTTGTAGAGGCATCGTCAGACGAGAGTGGATGGTCTCATCTCGCACCAGTGGGAAGTAACATCGCTAAGCAAGTTACGGATTTTGACCCGCGAAACTACGGATACAAGAAACTCGGCGAACTTATTGCTGCAACGAAACTTTTTGAAATAGAAGAACGTCCAGTAGGCGACGGGCAATCCAAAGCAATTTACATAAAGGATAAACGTAAACAGTAAAATGTCAATCTTCTAACCTGCCCATGTAGCTGACTCGCTAACTCTTCGCGGCCGATGGCAACCTGAAGAGGAAATTAGGGACACATCCCAGATTTATTAATGCTTCGAAAACAAATATAAAACAAAGGATGAATTGGGGAGTAGAGGGTCAAGTCTTACTTTTTGATGTCAGGAATATTTTTAATTCTATATTTGACCTCATTCCTTTCCGAACTCCTCAAAATAACAATTTGTTATAATAGTAAATATCTTAACCAGAAAGTGATGAGGAGTAAATTATGAAATATCAATCAATTTTGTTATCTAAGAAATGGTGTTTCCTATTGTTTATAGTTTTCCTGTATGGGTGTGCATCCCAGATATCCCTTAAAGAGCACAGCAATGAATGGATATCAAGGCCATTGTCAGAGCTTAAACAGGCGATGAATAGTCCTGATTCATATGCCTCAAAAATTGGGTGGAAAGAGACTACCTATCCACTTGTCAACGGGAATTCCGTCTTTGTCGAACCCTTTAGTACAGATTGTTCTCTACATTGGGAAATAACTCCAAGTGGTACAATAATTGGCTACCGGGCCGTGGGAAGTGGTTGTGAGCAAGAGTCAGGGTCTGATAAAAGTATGTTTCAGACGATTACAGCACCTTCCAAATATTATTAAAGACTCTTTCTTCCTTTTCCCCCAAAGTCTCTCAGAAATACTTAAAGGTTACTGGGTCAGGGAACTCAGAGGGCTTATCCATCCTGTACCAGAAATGGGAAAAGCACTTAATGAGCCCTTAAACCATTTAGAATTACTGATAAAACCATATAGAAAATAAGCACATGTGCATACGCAATTTTGCTACACTCCAAATGAAGAATATTTGACCAGACGTTAATTAATCCTTTACAATCAACTATGCGAGAGTGGCGGAACCTGGCAGACGCGCTGGACTTAGGATCCAGTGGGTAACTCCGTGGGGGTTCAACTCCCCCCTCTCGCACCACTCTTTTTGTGTTGAAACATGGAAGAAACTTTTACAACACATTTTATTGAACTAATATTCAAAGGTAAATTTTCCAGTACCGGCACTATTCAGCTCCTCTGGAAAGGAAGCGAGTCTTTCAAGATTATCTTTGATGCAATCAAGAATGCAAAAAAACTTGTCTGTATTGAATTTTACATATTCAGAAACGATGAAACAGGCAGAGAATTATCAGAGCTCTTAAAACAAAAGAGTCGGGAAGGGATAAAGGTATATATTTTATTTGACCACTTTGGTTCATTTGGAACTCCAGGAAGCTTCTGGAAAGAGATGAAAATAGCAGGAATAAAAGTCAGGGCATCCCGCCCGTTTAAGTGGACTATGCCATTCCATTATGTGCACAGGAATCACAGAAAGCTCATCGTGATCGATGCACAAAAGGCATTTATAGGCGGGTTAAACATTGCGAATGAATACAGCGGTTTCCATATAAGAATGAAAGGGACAGGATGGCGTGATACAGGGGTGATGCTTGAAGGTCTGATCGCACATGTACTGTTCGGAACCTTTAAAAAAAGCTGGCATATTTGGAGTGGAGAAGAAATTGTCGTTAATGAGGCTAACGAAGAACATCCCGCCTTACTCTATAATGATTTTTTTGATACTCAGGAAAAAATCCCTGCAATTCCAATTTTTGTGAACTCTTCAAGAGGAAGAAGAAGCATGAGAAGACTTCTCTATTACAGCATAAATCATTCACAAAAAAACATTATGTTGACAACTGCTTATTTTACTCCAAGCAGGAGGATGTTGGAAACTTTGGAAAATGCGATAAGGCGTGGCGTGAGGGTGAGGCTACTCATACCCGGTAAAAGTGATGTTCCTGCTGCATCATATGCAGGGAGGGCTTTCTTTTCAAGACTCTTAAAAGCTGGCGTTGAAATATTTACCTATATGGGAGAAATACTCCATGCAAAGACCTATATCTTTGACGGATGCTGGAGCATAATAGGTTCTGCCAATCTTGATTTTCAATCCCTGAGATATAACGATGAAGGAAACGTGGGAATTCTTAATGCGGAATTCGCACAGAGAATGACCGAGATATTTGAGGAGGATCTCACACACTCGTTAAAAATAGATAAAGAGAGCTGGAGTAAACGACCTCTTTCTGAAAAACTAAAATTATATTTCTTTTAATTTTTCAGAAGGAGACTTTAGTATTTTTAGTATATTATAATTCATAAGAAAGAGCACTGTATGGAAAGAGACAAACTTAAGTTAATTAATCTTGTGAGAAAAGACTATGCAGCAATTGCGCAGGGTGAGGCAGGAAATATACCATCGAGTTGTTGTATCACTAAGGATAATGTACTCACTCTGCTCGATGTCGGCAAACTCCTGGGTTACAGTGAGGAAGAACTAAGTATGGGACTTGGAGAGGCTCATTTGGGTCTTGGCTGTGGCAACCCTCAGGCTATTGCTGAACTCAAAGAAGGTGAAGTCGTCCTCGATTTGGGAAGTGGAGCCGGGTTTGATGCATTTCTCACAGGAATGAAGGTTGGCCCTCGTGGCACGGTAATTGGAGTAGATATGACACCCGAAATGCTCAGCAAGGCCAGGCAGAATGCCATAACCTTGAAGGCAACAAATGTTGAGTTCAGGATAGGAGAAATTGAACATCTACCTGTGGCGGATTCAACCATAGACATCATTATTTCAAACTGTGTTATTAATCTGTCAGTGGACAAACAGGCTGTTTTCCATGAGGCATTCCGTGTCCTGAAACCGGGTGGGAGACTTGCCATATCAGACATCCTGAAAAGCGGGGAAGTGTCAAAATCAGTGGAAGACAATCCTGCTGCTTATAGCGGCTGAATCACAGGAGCGGTCTCCGTGGAGACACTGAAACATTATCTGGAGAATGCAGGATTTGTTGACATCCATATAATCAAGAAAGAAAACAGTGAAGAAATTATTAAAAATTGGAATTTAGGAGAAGGGGTTGAAAAAGCAGTCTTTTCTGCTTATATAAAAGCTGTTAGGCCTTTATGAGTAAGCTTTCCTACCTTTTCAGACATTAAAAGATCATCCAATTTTATTTTTTCTCGAGTACTATTTTGTGGTTTAATAGAGATATTTCTTTTATCTCTCCCTCAAAAACCTTTTGTTCGCCAAAGAGGTTCCTGAGGTAAATCTTTTTACCCTCGGGTCTCATAATATCTACATTTTCCAAATAAAGCTCTTCTTTTCCATCACTATACACATATGCATTCGCTTCACACATTTTATCCCTCCTTTCCTCCCATGCGCTTCACAGCTTCTATAATTTTTTCTATCATATGCGGAAGAGGCTCCTTTTCTAACCCTATCATATCTATCCCTTCCTGATTCAGCGGAAGGAGAATCTTTTTTGCATTAGATGCAACAATTGCCTCTGCTATTTTTGGCGACAGTTCCCCAAGCATCGCATTCGGAAGCACAATACTCAGTGGCCCTATTATAATATCAGCCCTGTTCGCATTCCAGATAATCGCATTTTCTCCTGTTGCACCCTTATTCGCCCTTGACTTCATCATCGCTGCAGTTGCGCTCGCATTCGTACCGAGTGCGAGGATTTCAATTGTATCTCCAAACTCATCCCTTAGCTTTTTTACAATCAGGCTTCCAATTCCACCACCCTGCCCGTCAACCACAATGATTTTGAGCATAGACATATTAAAGTATAAAGATATTTTGACACTTCTTCAACTCTAAAACTTGACTTTGATATATAACCCATGTTATTAAATAAAAGTTTTGAGCTATGCCCTATTCGTTTGGGCATTAAAGACAAGGAGAAAATCTTCAGTGGATCTCCCAACGTTTAAAGGTGGCATACACCCTCCTGATAAAAAAGAACTATCAGCAGATAAACCAATAGGAGCAACAAAACCTCCCCAGAGGGTATTAATTCCGTTAAGCCAGCATACAGGAGCACCCTGTAAGCCAATTGTTACCATCGGTCAGGAAATCAAAAAAGGTGAGATGATAGGAGAACAAGGCGGATTTGTATCAGCAGCAGTACATTCATCTGTATCCGGAAAGGTAATCGCAATAGGTGAATTTTCTAATATGATGGGCAAGATGATCCCTTCAGTTGTGATAGAAAATGATGGGAAAGAGGAATGGACGCTACTCAAGGATAATCCTGACTATATGAGCCTCTCTGCCGATGAAATGAAAGAAAAAATAAGGGCTGCGGGAATTGTAGGTCTTGGAGGTGCTGCGTTCCCAACCTTTGTGAAGCTTTCACCTCCAAAAGAAAAACCTATAGAGATTGTCATTCTCAATGGAGCTGAGTGTGAACCTTATCTGACTGCCGATTACCGATTAATGCTTGAAACGCCAAAGGAGATTATTGAAGGGCTGAAGATATTAATGCGTGTATTAGGTGTGAACAAAGGATTTGTGGGGGTAGAAGACAATAAACCTGCTGCAATAAAGACAATGGAAGAGGCTGCGAAAGGACAGGAAAATATCAGGGTACATGCCCTTGAGACAAAGTATCCTGAAGGTGCGGAAAAGATGCTCATAAAGGCACTCACTGAAAGAGGTGTTCCCCCCCGGGGTCTTCCTATGGATGTAGGGGTTGTTGTTCAGAATGTCGGGACAGCCTTAGCTATCTATGAGGCAGTACGATATGGGAAACCTTTAATAGAGAGGGTTGTCACTGTAACAGGTGAAGGTATTAACGAGCCCAGAAACCTGATGGTAAAGATAGGGACACTGGTATCTCAGCTTATTGATGAGTGTGGAGGGTTTAAAAACGGCACCTTAAAAGTAATTGCAGGAGGCCCTATGATGGGCTTTGCCCTTCCCTCTCTTGATGTGCCAGTCACAAAAGGCACTTCGGGAATAGTTGTATTGACGGAGGGTGAGATAATCCATGCTGAAGACTACATGCCTTGCATAAGGTGTGGCAGATGTATTGATATATGCCCGATGGGACTTATGCCCTCAATGCTCAGCACTTATTCAGAAAAAGGCTTTTACGAAGGCTCAAAGGAATATAATCTATGGGACTGTTTTGAGTGTGGCTCATGCGCATTTGTCTGTCCTTCAAAAAGGCCGATAGTGCAGTTTGTAAGGCTTGCAAAATCAATGACAAAACCATGAAAAAATGCAAAAAATATAAATTCAAAGCACTAAATCCTAAACAAACACGAATGCTTTAAATACAAAACTCAAAACATTTTGAGTATTTAAACTTTGAATTTGTTTAGAATTTAGATATTAGAATTTAGGATTTTCAGGTTAATTGGAGGGTAGATGGAGGCAGTAAAAAAAGAACATCCCTTAATCGTATCAATCAGCCCTCATATTAAAGATGAAGAGTCAGTAAGCCGTATTATGTGGACAGTAAACCTGTCCCTACTCCCAGCTCTCATAATGGGAGTTTATTTCTTTGGACCGAAGGCTTTGTTCGTTACTGCCCTCTGTATTATCTCTGCAATCCTCTCAGAGCATTTTTTCCAGAAGGGTCTTAAAAGAAAACTAACCACCAACGATGGGAGTGCATTTCTCACAGGGCTTCTCCTTGGAATGAATCTCCCTGCATCCCTATGGTCGTTTAATCCATTCACCATTCATGTGCCGATAATAGGCTCCATTGTCGCAATAGTCATCACAAAACAACTCTTTGGAGGACTCGGCTATAACATATTCAATCCTGCACTTATAGGGAGAGCCTTCCTGATGATGTCATGGCCGAGGGCAATGACATTATGGAATGAGCCCACAGCAGCATTTGTGGCATTTGATGCAAAGACAACAGCAACACCTCTGATGATATTAAAGGAAGATGGTATTGGAAGACTGATGGAGGTTTTCGGAGATAAGCTCAATCTTTATTCACAGCTTCTTGTCGGCCACAGGGCAGGTTCTATTGGTGAAACCTCAATAATAGCCTTGTTGCTTGGAGCAGCATTTCTCATCTATAAAAAGTACATTACATGGCATATACCCGTATCGTTCCTCGGGACAGTAGCAGTTCTCACCTGGATCTTTGGAGGAAAAGGGACAGGTCTTTTCACCGGTGATCCGATATTACACTTACTCAGTGGCGGACTTATGCTCGGTGCATTCTTCATGGCAACAGACTATGTAACATGTCCTTCTGTGAGAAAAGGGCAGATTATTTTCGGTATCGGATGTGGCGCTCTTACCGTTCTTATAAGGTTAAAGGGCGGTTACCCCGAAGGCGTGATGTTTGCAATACTCCTCATGAACTGTTTTGCACCACTTATTGACCGGGGCGTAAAATCAAATATCTTTGGTGCAGTGAAGGAGAAAAAGAAATGAAGGATATGATAAAGATTACCTTTAGCCTGGTTGTAATGTTTATCGCTGCAGGCATCATCATGACAACTGTTTTTGCCAAAACAGCGCCGGTGATAAAAGTAGCAAAAGAAAAAGAGGAGACAGAGGCAAGACAGAAGATGATGCCAGATGCTGATACCATTGCGGAAGCAGGGATATGGGAGCCATATGGAAAACGCGGGAAATACTTTGAAGGTAAAAAGGAAGGGAAGACAATAGGATACCTTGTTTCTACATATGGTAAGGGGTATTCAAGTTATATAAATATATATGTCTCGGCAGGAAAAGATTTGAAGATAAAGTCAATCAATATACTCGGTCACGGTGAAACACCGGGTCTTGGAGATGAAATTGAAAAAGATTATTTTAAAAAGCAGTTTGAGGATAAGGCAGTTGAGCAGATAGAACTTGTAAAGGCAGAAGGCACTGATAAGATTCAGGCCATTTCAGGTGTCACCATCTCAAGCCGCGCGGTGACAAATGGAGTCAAGGAAGCCATGAAATTGCTTAAAGAAAAATACGGGGTGGCACAATGAG
>JBGPQS010000056.1:0-7411 GCA_041489235.1 Thermodesulfovibrionia bacterium | reverse complement strand
GAACCCCCGACCAAGTGGTTAACAGCCACCCGCTCTGCCAGCTGAGCTACCCAGGAGTAAACTTTTTTATATCAAATAATTCAATAGTTTGTCAATCAAGACTGAGGTCTGTCACGAACCTTACAACAAGGTCACCAACCTCTGTTGTGCTGTATCCCATTTTACCCGCAGAGAGGCTCTTGAGATATTTACCGGTAACCTCCATGACAGCCTTCTCAATAATCTGTGCTGATTTCATTTCACCGAGGTATTCAAGCATCATCCCGCCTGCACATATTGCAGCAAGAGGGTTAATGACATTCATCCCTGTGTATTTCGGTGCAGAGCCTCCAATAGGCTCGAACATCGAAACCCCATGAGGGTTAATGTTGCCACCTGCAGCGATTCCCATTCCACCCTGTATCATCGCTCCTAAATCCGTAATGATATCTCCAAACATATTGTCTGTCACTATCACATCAAACCATTCAGGATTTTTCACAAACCACATTGTGATTGCATCGACATGTGCATAATCACACTTTATCTCAGGATATTCCTTTGCGACTTCATAGAACGTTCTTTCCCAGAGGTCAAAGGCAAACGTGAGGACATTTGTCTTCCCGCAGAGTGTAAGCTTGTTCATCTTGTTTCTTTTCTTGCAATATTCAAAAGCAAAGCGTATACACCGCTCAACACCCTTCCGTGTATTAATAGACTCCTGTACTGCAACCTCATCAGGCGTACCTTTCTTGAGGACCCCGCCTGCACCTGCATACAGCCCCTCTGTATTTTCCCTTACCACGATAAAATCAATGTCCTCGGGCTTCTTATCTTTCAGAGGGCAATCAATCCCCGGATACAGCTTGACAGGTCTCAGATTAATATACTGGTCAAGCTCAAACCTCAGCCTTAAGAGAATCCCCTTTTCAAGAATGCCAGGCTTTACGTCAGGATGTCCAATTGCACCGAGATAAATCGCATCGTATTTTTTTAGTTCAGCAACTGCACCATCAGGAAGGATTTCTCCTGTCCTTAGAAAACGATCTCCACCAAAATCATAATAATGAAAATCCAGTGTAAACCCAAGCCTTTTCGAAACAGCATCTAATACTTTAATGCCTTCTTTGATTACCTCCGGACCTGTTCCGTCACCAGGGATAACTGCTATGTTATAAGATTTCATATATTATTCTCCTTTAAAATAATCTTTAGTATTTAACAAAAAACCCTATCAGAGATGGGTAGGGCATAGTATTTGAGCGGTTTTAGTCGATACGACTACCTCGGACCCTGTGGAGTAATGAAACGTACTCCACAGGGGAGAATGAGCGAAAATGCTATGTCCTCCCCATATTTCATATTTTTGCAAATAAGTTGAACCAAATAAATTTTTGAACAATGTCTGCATATTCGTGTCACTTTCAAGGTTTTATTTTCTTCTTTGTCCACTCCACCAATCCCCCTGCTGCAATGAGTTCCTGCATAAAGGAAGGGATGGGATGAGCTTCATATGTCTCGCCTGTCGTAAGATTCTTTATTATTCCATTGTCCGCATCAATCTCTATTTCATCTGCCTCCTTTATCTTCTCTGATGCCTCAGAAGATTCGAAGATTGGAAGCCCTATATTAAAAGCATTCCTGTAGAAAATCCTTGCAAAGCTTTTTGCGATGACTGCATGGATTCCTGCAGCCTTTATTGCGACAGGAGCATGTTCTCTCGATGAACCACATCCGAAATTTTTGCCTGCAACAATAATATCACCTGTCTTTACCTTACGGGGGAAATCTTTGTCCATGTCTTCCATTAAATGTTTCGCAAGCTCTTCTGGATCAGATGTATTCAGATACCGTGCAGGTATGATCGCATCCGTATCTATATCATTACCAAATCGCCATACCAAGCCCTTGAAAATCATCTCTCCTCCTTAACTTCAATGAAGTATTGTTATTTTAGCAGTTATTATAGGGAATTCTCAGACTGAGAGTAAACACCTTTTCATTTCAAAATCTGTGATACATAATCTGTGATAGGGTATAATTAATCAATGAGGAGACCTGAACTGGAACCTGAAAGATCGAAGAAGATGTCATTCTCCAGAAAAATAATCATAGTCTTTATTATCTCCTCTGCTTTTGTGGGTATTGTCTGCGGCACTGCATACTGGATTATTTTTGACCTTCCTAAAATTAAAACACTTGCGGAATACACACCGATGGAATCATCCAGGGTTTATTCAAGTGACGGAAAAGTCATTGCAGAACTCTACATCGAACGGAGGACATTTATACCGCATTATCAGATACCAGACCATTTAAAAAAGTCATTCATCTCTATAGAAGACATCAGGTTTTACACCCATCCCGGAGTTGATTTCATAGGAATAGCGAGGGCACTATGGCATGACATAAAGGCTGGAGGCATTGTTGAAGGAGCAAGCACCATTACCCAGCAGCTTGCGAGGATGCTTTTTTTAACGAGTGAACGCTCACTCAAAAGGAAATTGAAGGAAGCAGTGCTCTCTATTCAGATAGAAAGACACTATACAAAAGATGAAATCCTCGGCCTCTATTTAAACCAGGCATATTTTGGTACAAGGGCATATGGTATTGAGGCAGCTTCACATACATATTTTGGAAAATCAGTGAACGAACTCACTCTTGGAGAAGCGGCACTCCTTGCCTCACTTCCTAAAGCACCTTCTTTTTTCTCTCCTTTTAAAAGACCCGATAAGGCAATGGAAAGGCGCTCTGTTGTATTGAAAAAGATGCTTCATCATAAGTTTATCACAAAGGCAGAATTTGATAAGGCAATGAACGAACCTTTACCGCAGATACCACATACGAGGAAATACGAGGCACCATATTTCATAGAATCTTTGCGGCAGAGGCTTGAACTAAAATATGGCTCTAAAGTATATTCCGCAGGGTACAAAATTTATTCGACCATTGACCACAGGATGCAAAGTATAGCAGAAGAGGCAGTAAAAAAAGGAATTGAGGCAATCGAAAAAAGAGTAAAGCCCGGTGTCCAGGCATCATTTATCGCATTAGATCTCCGAACAGGACATATAAAGGCACTGGTAGGTGGCACTGATTTCTGGAAAAATCAGTATAACAGGGCAACACAGGCACTAAGACAGCCCGGTTCTGCATTCAAG
The DNA here is from genome assembly GCA_041489235.1 of Thermodesulfovibrionia bacterium. GTDB lineage: Bacteria > Nitrospirota > Thermodesulfovibrionia > Thermodesulfovibrionales > SM23-35 > VGWZ01. The sequence goes on along the minus strand of JBGPQS010000056.1, from coordinate 4,271 downwards.
CCCTTTGTGTATCTCACCGCATTTGAGAACGGAATGGTCCCAGAAGATACGATTGTTGACTCTCCGCTATCATTTAAAGCAAATCGTCAGGGTAAGGTCTGGTCTCCCAAAAACTACGATGGGAAATACTATGGATTAGTTACCCTTAAAACAGCACTTGCGAAATCTTTAAATTCTGCAACTATCAGAATTGCTGACAGGGTCGGTATAAGAAATGTCATAGAGACAGCCCAGCGGCTCGGTATCAAGTGCGAATTACAGCCCTACCTGCCTACAGCACTTGGTGCCTCTGATGTCACACTCATGGAAATGGTCTCTGCATACTCTACTTTTGCAACAGGCTCAACTATAGGGCCACTCACCTATGAAAGGGTTTTAAACAGGGATGGTATTGTTCTTGAGGAGACAAGACCCGAGATAAAAGAGGTCGTTGATAAAGCAATCATTGAGGAGATGAAACTATCACTTGGTGCAGTGATAAAAGAAGGCACCGCTCAGAGGGCAAAGGAGCTTGGCAGGACTGTTTATGGAAAGACCGGGACAACAAATAATTACACAGATGCATGGTTCATAGGATTTGATGACAGGCTTGTTGTCGGTGTCTGGGTTGGAAGAGATGACCACATGCCAATTGGTGTAAAGGAAACAGGTTCCAGGGCAGCACTTCCGATATGGATTGAATTTATGAAAAAAGTGCCTCTACAAACTCCTGCGGATTAAAGTCCTGAAGGTCGTCAATCTTTTCGCCAATTCCTATTAGCCTCACAGGTATTCCAAAGTCCTTCCTTATTGCGAAGACAATACCGCCTTTTGCAGTACCATCAAGTTTTGTGAGTGCAACACCGGTCACACCAACCGCATTATTGAACATCTCTGCCTGCCTCAGGGCATTCTGACCTGTGGTTGCATCAACAACAAGGAGAACTTCCTGAGGTGCCCCGGTCATCGCTTTCTCAATGACTCTCTTCACCTTTTTAAGCTCTTCCATGAGAGGGCTTTTTGTATGCAATCTTCCGGCGGTATCTACCATCACCACATCAACATCTCTATGCCTGGCTGCGGCAATAGCATCAAATGCAACTGCAGCCGGATCTGAACCGCTCTGATGTTTCACTAACTGGGCATTCGCCCTTTTTGCCCATATCTCGAGCTGCTCGATTCCTGCAGCCCTGAATGTATCTCCTGCAGCAAGCATAACAGAGAGCCCTTGTGAGTAGAACCTGTGTGCAAGTTTCCCTATGGTTGTCGTTTTTCCCACGCCATTTACACCAATAGCAAGAATCACAAAGGGTTTATCTCCATAGACCATAATAGGCTGAGAATTGCCAAGGACAGACATCAGCTCTTTCTTGAGTAATTCTTTTACAGAATCTACATCACTGACTTCTCCCTTATCGGATTTTTCCCTGATTGTTTTTATTATTTCTGCTGAAGCCTTTGTTCCCACATCTGATGCAATGAGTAACTCTTCGAGTTCTTCGAGAGTCTCTTCGTCAATCTTACGACCTGTGAATATGGAATCAACCTTTTCTACAAAGCTTTTTCTCGTTTTTGTGAGACCCTCTTTAAGCCTGTCAAAAAATCCCACTATTCCTCCATTTAAAAATAATCATTTATTTTAAAATAGTAATTCAGCAACATGAAACAATTTTACTGTGGAATAAATCTCTGGTCAAGTAAAAGTCATGTCTGTGCCATGAAATTTCTGTATAATTGGGGTTAAACTATTATATATGCTCAACCAATCGTGCAAGAAAGTACTGGTCAGGGGAGTGAACTGGATAGGAGATGCGGTAATGTCACTGTCTGCCTTAAGTGCACTTAGAAAGGCTCTCCCTGAAGCAAAAATATCTATCCTTGTAAAACCGTGGGTATCACAGATCTATAAAAATAATCCAAATGTAGACGAAATAATTATCTACAATGATGAATACAAGGGCATCATCGGGAAAATAAAACTTTCATGGATGTTGAATAGAAAAGACTTTTGCAGTGCAATCTTATTCCAAAATGCATTTGATGCTGCCCTGATTACATTTCTCGCGCGAATAAAGGAGAGAGCAGGGTATAGCACTGATGGCAGAGGCTTTCTTCTCACCACAGCAATCCCTGTGCCTCAAAATGCAGGGAAAGTACATCAGGTGAGCTACTACCTGAATCTTCTTGAACAGTTAGGAATAAAAGAAGCATATTCGGATCCCTACTTATATCTCACGCTTGATGAACGATTGCATGCAAGAAACTTGTTAAAAGATATGAGAAGACCTGTCTTAGGAATCAATCCTGGTGCAACATATGGTTCGGCAAAGAGGTGGTTTCCTGAGAGATTTGCTGAGATTGCAAACTGGTTTATACGGGATACTAAAGGAAGTGTGATAATCTTTGGGGGAAAGAATGAAGTAGACATTGCACAGGAAATCGATAAACATATCCCTGAAGATAAACTTCTCCTTGCAGGAAAGACATCTCTGCGAGAGCTTATTTCATTCATCTCAGAATGTGATGTCTTTGTAACCAATGATTCAGGTCCGCTCCATATTGCCTATGCAGTGGGAACACCTCTCGTTGCGCTATTTTGCTCTACAGATCCTAAATTGACAGGGCCTCTCCCTGAGACAGATGGAGAAGGGAACGTTGTCATTCATCCTGATATCTCGTGCAGTCCCTGCTTTGAGAGAACTTGCAAGAACAATGATCTAAGATGCATGTATGCGATGACCTCAGATGATGTGTATTTCGGAGTGAAAAAAGTATTACCCGTTAACCCTGCAGTTTTTTTTGACAGGGATGGGACTCTCTGCAAAGATGTGGGCTATCTTCATAAATACGATGACTTTCATCCTTTCTTAGACATTGAGAGTGTAATGTCTCTTAAAGAAAGAGGCTTTAAACTCATTGGAGTGAGCAACCAATCAGGTATCGCAAAAGGGATTATTGAAGAAGATTTTGTCCGATACATAAACACTATTTTTATTGAACGATACAGCTTTAATGATTTTTACTATTGCCCACATCAACTTGAAGAACGCTGTCCCTGCAGGAAACCTGAACCACAAATGCTTCTCAAAGCAAGGGCTAAACATGGGATCGACTTTAAAAAATCTTTTGTCGTAGGAGATAAAGAAGCAGACATGCTTCTTGCAAAGGCAGTCGGTGCAAAGGGAATTCTGGTGAAGACAGGTGTGGCAAAGGAATCAGTATATGCTGATTTTATTGCAGAGAACCTTACAGGGGCTGTGAACTGGATAGTGAAAAATCATGAGTTATTATTCCAGGGCTAAGGTTATATGCACAAAATAAAAACTGCTGAAAAAATACTTATCGTGAAGCCAAGCTCGCTCGGTGATGTGGTGCATAGCCTGCCATTTCTGAATGCAGTGAAGGAGCGATTTTCAAAGGCAGAGATTCACTGGGTTATTGCAAAGGGACTGGAAGGTCTTCTCACAGGCCATCCAATGATACACAAGGTCTGGTTGATCAATAAGGATATGTGGAAAAAGATAACTCATATTCCTCATTCGTTTAAAGAACTCCATACCCTTTTCAGGAAATTACGAAAAGAACATTTTGATATTGTCGTAGACCTTCAGGGACTTCTCAGAAGTGGCATCATTACTATGATGACAGGTGCTCCATTAAGAGTCGGTTTTAAAGAGGCAAGAGAGGGAAGCAGATTTTTTTATACCCATAAGATTGAGGGCGGAAAAGATATTCATGCTGTTGACAGATATTTAAAGATTGCAGGTTTTTTAGGATGCATGACAACAGACGTATGTTTTCCTTTTCCGTTGTCTTTTAACTCGTCACCTGTCACTCATCACTCATCACTTTCTGGGGATTACGCTGTCATCGTCCCTGGCGCAAGATGGAAAACAAAGAGATGGCCTCCGGAGAAGTTTGGTGAGCTCTCATCGCTGCTTCCTTTAAAGACAGCAATAGTAGGAAGCAAGGGAGACATAAAAGTTGCAAATGAAATTGTTGCTTATTCAAATGGTAAGGCAATATCTCTTGCAGGGAAGACAGACCTGAAGGGATTAATAGAAGTAATGAGAGGTGCACGCTTCGTGGTGAGCAATGACTCAGGACCTATGCATATTGCAGCGGCCCTCGGTATTCCTGTCTTTGCTATCTTTGGGCCTACAGATCCCGTGAGAACGGGACCTTATGGAAAAGGACATACCGTGATTAAAGAAGATATTTCATGTGCACCATGCTTTAAGAAGAAATGTGATGATATAAAGTGCATGAATAATTTGTCGGTAGAAAAGGTT
>JBGPQS010000055.1:0-7419 GCA_041489235.1 Thermodesulfovibrionia bacterium | reverse complement strand
CAATCGAGTTGAGGACAGGCTTGATGCGGTCTACGACTCGTAGAGAATCCAGTTTCTTTTTTTTTCTGGATTCCTGCTGGAGTTTATCCCGCACTTCGATGCGGGGCAGGAATGACAGCATACCATGGTTACAAATATATTTAGATACCCTGCGGTCTTGCCGCAGGGTTGTTCATTTTTCTAACTTTTGACAAATGAATCGCCTTCGTGTTACAATGTCTTACAATATCATAAAAGGGAGAGCGTAAAAATGACAGATACAATCACCATAAGGCTACCTGAAAAATTACAGCAAGAATTAGAAATGGTAGTGAAGGCAGAAAAAACTTCAAAGAGTGAAATCATCAGGGATGCTATTGCCCGCTATCTTGCAGTAAAAAGATTTCATCAATTGAGAAAACAGGTTCTGCCTTTCGCCGAGGCACAGGGATTATTAACAGATGAGGATATTTTCAAAACAATCTCATGAGAGTTGTATTAGATACCAATGTTATCATTGCTGCCTTTGCTTCGAGAGGCTTGTGTGCTGAATTATTCGAAGTATGTCTTGTCGATCACACGATTGTCATAAGTGAACATATCCTTTCAGAAATTCAAAAAAAGCTCATTGAGAAAATACATCTACCAAAAAGCACTCTCCAAAACATAATTGACTATTTCAGAAGTATAGCAGAAGTATTCGAACCTGAGCATATTGAGTCAGTATGCCGTGATAAAGATGATAATAAAATAATCGGCACCGCTTTAGCAGGAAGCGCCAGGTTTATAATAACTGGTGATGGTGACCTGTTAGCTCTTAAAAAATATAAAGGGGTAAGAATGATAAACCCGCGAGAATACTGGAGTCTTTTGAGAAAAAGAGGATAAGTTTATATATGCCGGCTAATCTTCCTCCAGAATATTTTAATGCTGAAAAGAGGTTTAAACAGGCATCCACACCTGCTGAAAAGATTATCGCGCTTGAAGACCTGATTGCCACAGTTCCGAAGCACAAAGGAACAGATAAACTCAGAGCTGATTTAAGGAGGCGTCTCTCACAGCTCAGAGAAGAGGCGATAAAAAAATCAAAAAAGGGAGGGAGAGGAGACCTTTATACCGTAAAGAAAGAAGGTGCAGCCCAGATCGCCCTTGTGGGCTTTCCAAATTCCGGGAAATCTTCTCTCCTCGCATGCCTCACAAAAGCAACACCTGTGATTGCAGACTACCCTATCTCAACGCTTACTCCTTTGCCTGGTATGATGCCATTCGAGGATATACAGATTCAGCTTGTAGACCTCCCGCCTATAGGAAATGAGTCAACCGATGGTTGGGTATCAGGCATTTTACGGTATGCTGACGCACTTCTTCTCATCGTAGATATCTCAGAAGACCCGGAGGTACAGGCAGAGCTTCTCATCGAGCAACTTAAACGCTGGAATATACATATTATTAAAATTTCCAATTCCCAATTCCCAATTTCCAAACCTCTTGTTGGTGTGTTCAAAAGAGCACTTATTGTCGCAACTAAAAAAGACCTTCCTGGATCAGAAGATTCTTTTCTCAGACTCAGGGAGCAACATGAACATATCTGCCCATGTCTTTCGATATCTACACGGAAGAAAGAAAACCTTGAGGAACTCAAACGGGCACTATTTGAGATCTCGGGAATAATCAGGGCATACTCAAAACCTCCTGGCAAAGAGCCTGATCTCTCAACACCATTCACCATACCATCAGGCTCCTCAGTCCTTGACCTTGCAAGCTCTATCCATAAGGACTTCGTCTATAATTTTAAATATGCAAGGATATGGGGCTCTGCAAAATTTGATGGCCAGAGAGTAGAAAAGAATTACATTTTAAAAGACAGGGACATTGTTGAATTCAGTATCTGATTCACTCTGCTCCTGTATACGTATGTTCTTCCAAGAATACATTAAATCAGAAAATTACTTTATGGTTAACCCGAAAAATGTATTTATCTGATAATTGTAGCAGGCATATGCACATAAATACCTTTACAAAGCAGTATTTGGGTATTAATGGATATCAGTCCGTGTTGTCTGAATAAAAATGCATGCAATTGGAATATCAAATGTCTTACAAAGGTGCTGCTGGTAAAGCTTTTTCTGTACCTATGCCTGCTCTATTGCATTTTTCAGTTTAATGGGGATTTGATAAGATACACATAGGGGAAATTACTTATGTATTTTGAACTTCCTGTTTCACTGTATGCACAATTGATAAATACAAACAATTTTGTCCTTCTTGAGACATCAAAATATGATGAAAATAATTTCATGTCCTATCTCTTTACCAACCCTGTTGATGCCATCAAAATTCACTCGATAAAGGAAGTCCCTTACTTATTTTTAAAAATCGAAGAATATCTGAAACAGAATTATTATCTTGCCGGTTATCTGTGCTATGAATTTGGATATCATTTTGAGGAAGTCTTTTCAACCCGGAATGTTCATCTCAATTATCCAGTTGCATGGTTTGGTGTATATGAAAAGCCAATTGTTTTCAATCACCTTACCGGCAAATCTGAAAATTGTTCGTTTGCTGATGATTTTGAAAAAGGGGTTTTATTTGATAAGTTCACGCTGGAAAATTTTGGATTGAGCATTCCTGAATTGGAATATGTACAGAAAATAGAAAAAATAAAAAACTACATAGCAAAAGGGGATGTCTACCAAATTAACTTCACCGGGAAATATAAATTCAAATTCTCTGGTTCTGCTATCGCATTATATGACTCTTTGAAGAAAAAACAAAATGTCTCTTACAGTGCTTTTATCGGTACAGAAGATCTTATTATCCTCTCTCTGTCACCTGAACTTTTCCTCAGATTAGAGAAAGATATGATTACTACAAAGCCAATGAAGGGGACTGCAAGAAGGGGAAAAACGCTTGATGAAGATGAAGTTTCAAAAGAAGCATTGAGGGGCGATGAGAAAAATAGAGCAGAAAACCTTATGATTGTTGATTTATTAAGAAACGATGTGGGCCGAATTTCGAAGTTTGGTTCTGTTCATGTCTCTGAACTTTTTTCTGTTGAAAAATACCAGACGCTTTTTCAGATGACATCGACAGTCGAAGGAAGAATCCGAGAAAATGTTAATTATTATGAGTTATTCAAGGCAATTTTCCCAGGGGGTTCTGTAACAGGAGTCCCTAAAATCCGTGCAATGGAGATAATAAATGAACTTGAGGGAGAACCAAGAGGAATATATACAGGTGCTATCGGGTTTATTTCTCCTGAAAGGAAAGCTGTTTTCAATATAGCTATAAGAACCGTTGTAATCCAAGGGGATAGAGGTGAAATGGGAACAGGTGGCGGAATCGTCTGGGATTCCAACACTGAAGCTGAATATGAAGAATGTAAATTAAAAGCAAATTTTTTGACAACACCCCTTGAAGACTTTGAATTATTGGAGACAATCCTCTGGAGTAATGAATACTTTTTTCTTGAAAAGCATCTGGAGAGATTAAAAAAATCTGCGGAATATTTTGACTATCCATTTAATGGAGACTCAATTAACTCAGCCCTTAAAAGGGAAATGATTAAATTCGAAAGAGGTAAAAAATATAGAGTTCGATTAACGTTAAATAGATATGGGCATGTACATATAGAAAGCAGTTTACTCGGAGAAAACACACAAAATCCAAATCTTGTGATGATTTCAAACATCAGGACTAATTCAAATGATCTGTTTCTCTATCATAAGACAACAAAAAGGGATCTCTATGATAGTACCTATCGAGAAGCATTAAACAGAGGATTTATTGAGGTTATTTTCATGAATGAAAAAGATCAGACAACTGAAGGTGCCATAAGCAATATATTTATGAAGAAGGGTGAAAATTACTACACCCCGCCCGTTGAGTGCGGTTTGTTAAATGGCATTTATCGTCAGCATCTGTTCGAGACTCTTCCACATGTTGAAGAAAAAATTCTCTATTTAGATGACCTTAGGAAAGCTGATTCACTATTTATCTGTAATTCTGTGCGTGGAATGCAGGAAGTAAAAATCATCTGATTCTTAATGATTCATGAATTGTATACAGTAGACAGGAGAGAGCATCTTCGCTCATTCTCGACCCCGATGAATATCGGGGCCTCCGAGGGTCGCATCGACAATCCGCTCAGGTGCTCTCTCCTGTCTTTTCGAGGGATTTATAATAAGGAGGCACTTCATTGAGATTTTTCCTAATCTTTTTCTACTATCTTACCGATACTCACAATCTTATCTTCACCCTCAACATCCATAAGTTTGACGCCCTGCGTGTTTCTTCCGTGCAGAGAGATGTTTCCTGCAAGGGTTCTTATAAGTTTTCCTGAACTGGTTATCATCACAACCTCATCCTCATCTCTTACCTGCATAAGACCGACTGCTTTCCCGCCTTTTTCTATGGTTTTTATTGAGATAACCCCTTTCCCGCCGCGATTTTGAACAGGATAATCCTCTATTTTTGAACGCTTCCCGAGTCCCTTTTCTGTTACAGTAAGTAAGGCTGTCCTTTCCTCTGCCACTTCTGCAGAGACAACCTCATCTCCTTTCACAAGCTTGATGCCTTTAACTCCCTTTGCAGTGCGCCCCATGCCGCGTACATCTTCCTCATTAAATCTTATGGAAAGGCCGTTCTTCGTACCTATGATAAGATCGCTCTTGCCGTCTGTCTTTCTTACCGCAATCAGTTCATCACCTGTCTTAAGCGTAACGGAGATGATTCCCTTCCCTCTCGGGTTACTATATTCCTCAAGAGACGTCTTCTTTACTATCCCATTCTTTGTGAACATTACAAGAAAGCCTTCTTTGAAATTACGGACAGGAAGTGCTGTTGTAATCCTTTCGCCTTCTGAAATGGCAAGCAGGTTCACAAGTGCCTTTCCTTTCGCAGCACGGCCTGCTTCTGGTACCTGGTATGCCTTCAGCCAGTAAAGCCGACCAAGGTTAGAGAAAAAGAGCATGTAATCATGTGTTGCGCCTATAAAAAGTTCCCTGACAAAATCCTCTTCTTTTGTTTCCATGCCAATAGATCCCTTTCCACCGCGGCGCTGGCTCCTATAGGCACTTAATGGGTTCCTTTTTATATATCCCTGATGTGAAAGCGTAATGACCATCTCTTCATCAGTGATAAGGTCCTCGATGGTAATCTCCTTAGTCTCTGAAGTAATCTCTGTCTTTCTTTCATCGGCATATTTGTTCTTGATCTGGAGGAGCTCGTCCTTTATAATCTGCGAAACAAGCGCATCGCTTCCGAGTATCGCCTTAAGCCTCTCTATTTCTTTCAATATGTCCTTAAATTCTGTTATTATTTTTTCCCGCTCAAGTCCGGTAAGTCTCTGGAGTTTCATATCAAGGATTGCCTGTGCCTGAATCTCTGATAATGGATAATTCCTTACTAAAGCAGTCTTTGCCTCGTCAGGTGTCTTTGACTTTCTGATAAGGGCTATTATCTCATCAAGGTGGTCCAGGGCAATCTTTAATCCTTCGAGGATATGCGCCCTTTCCTCAGCCTTTCTGAGTTCAAAACGTGATCTTCTTAGAATGACATCCCGTCTATGCTGTAAAAAATAGTTGAGGATTTTCTTTAAGCCCAATACCCTGGGCTGGCCACCAACAAGTGCGAGCATGATTATCCCGAAGGTGGTCTCCATCTGTGTATGCTTATAGAGGTTATTCAGGATTACTTGTGCCATTTCACCCCTTTTCAGTTCCAGTACAACCCTGATACCGTCTCTGTCAGACTCGTCTCTAATTTCAGATATGCCCTCGATCTTCTTTTCTCTTACAAGCTCAGCAATCTTCTCTATTAACCGTGCTTTGTTTACCTGATAGGGAAGCTCTGTAATGATAATATTCTCTCCACCTCTATGCTCACGCTCGATCCTCGCCTTAGCCCTGATCTTTATAAGCCCCCTCCCTTCATTATAGGCATGCACAATTCCATCAGTGCCGTGGATGATGCCTGCTGTTGGAAAATCAGGCCCAGGGATGATAGACATCAGGTCTTTCATCCCTGCATCTGGATCTTCGAGTAACATCATAAGCCCGTCTATTACTTCTCCAAGGTTATGGGGTGGTATATTTGTAGCCATACCCACTGCAATGCCAGATGAGCCGTTAATGAATAAATTCGGGATTCTTGACGGCAATACAACAGGTTCTTCTGTTGTCTCATCAAAATTCGGGATAAAATCAACAGTCTCTTTATCTATGTCTGCAAGGAGCTCTTCCGCAAGCGCTGCGAGCCTTGCTTCTGTATATCTATACGCAGCTGCCGGGTCTCCATCAATAGAGCCAAAATTCCCCTGTCCATCCACAAGAGTGTATCGCATATTGAAATCCTGGGCGAGTCTCACAAGCGCATCATAAACCGCTGTATCACCGTGCGGATGGTATTTCTTTAATACCTCACCTACTACGCCAGCAGATTTCGAATATTTTTTCCCGGAAAGAAGACCTTCCCTGAACATCGCATAGAGTATTCTCCTCTGGACAGGCTTCAGCCCGTCTCTCACTTCAGGAAGTGCCCTGCCGATGATTACGCTCATTGCGTAATCAAGATAGGAAACCTTCATCTCCTCTTCTATGCTTACCTGTACCTTTGCCATTTAATCTCCTTAAAAAATTGTATAACATTTAATTTTACCATATTGCATTTCCAAACAGATAAAAATATAATTATCTACATGTTATCGAAGATTCTCAGTGCAAGTATCATTGGAATTGAAGCCTATCCTGTTGAAGTTGAGGTGGATATCTCATCGAGGGGTCTTCCTCACTTCTCGATGGTCGGTCTGCCTGATGCTGCAGTCAAGGAATCGAGAGACAGAGTGAGAGCTGCGCTCAAAAATATCGGATTTAATTTCCCGCTTAAGCAGATCACCGTTAATCTTGCCCCTGCTGATTTAAAAAAAGAAGGCTCTTCTTTCGACCTCCCTATTGCAATTGGGATTATCGCCGCTGAAGGTGTGATTGAATTAGATTCAGTGAAAAGTTATCTCCTCACCGGTGAGCTCTCACTTGATGGAAAGATAAAGCCGGTAAAGGGTGCGTTATCAATGGCCTTGAGAGCAAAGGAACTCGGTTTAAAAGGATTAATTCTCCCGGAGGAGAATGCTCCCGAGGCAGCAGTTGTGAAAGACATACCTGTATTTGGAATAAAGAGCCTTCCTGAGGTTATTGAATTTTTGAGGGATAACAATCTTAAAAAACCTTTTGAGGTGGATGTTCATAAGGCAATGGAAGAAAACTCAATCTACGAAGACGATTTCTTCGAGGTCAAAGGACAGGAACATGCAAAAAGGGCACTTGAGGTTGCTGCTGCAGGCGGGCATAATGTGTTGATGATCGGCCCTCCTGGTTCAGGTAAAACAATGCTTGCAAAAAGGCTTTCAACAATACTTCCAGGTATGACATTTGATGAAGCATT
>JBGPQS010000054.1:0-7435 GCA_041489235.1 Thermodesulfovibrionia bacterium | reverse complement strand
AGGAGATGAAGAAAGAGGAAATCCCTGCAAAGGAGATTCCAAAAACAGATCCTCACAAACACTAATAAGAAAAAACACTAACATTGTTTTGTAATGATAGAGGGCATTTTGTTATTTGCACTCTATCAGCTCAGCTTGGACAATGTGCAGAGGAGGTGGTTGAGTTTATGAGGAATATAAAACTGTGAATACTTCGCTTCAATCAGGTTCACTGGAAGTAGCAAGAATAATGGGCATACCCATACGAGTCCATTTCTCGTGGCTTATCATCTTTGGTTTGATTCCGTGGTCACTGTCAACATTCTATTTTCCAAAGGCAGCACCTCAGTTGCACGTATCGTCTTACTGGATAAGTGGTACAATTGCGGCATTACTCCTTTTTGTATCCGTTGCATTCCATGAACTTTCGCACTCCTTTGTTGCATTGAAATATAAACTCCCGATAATAAGTATTACATTGTTCATTTTTGGGGGAGTTGCACAGATGAAAGGTGAGCCTGCAAATCCAAAGATTGAATTCAGAATGGCCATTGCAGGCCCGCTTTCAAGCTTCTTCCTATCACTTGTCTTTTTTATCATCTACAATTTAGTAACCAGTGAGGTTGTGAAAGCTCTCTTTTCGTACCTTGCAGAACTGAACCTCATACTTGGTGCGTTTAATCTCATACCAGGATTCCCAATGGATGGAGGAAGAGTGGTAAGAGCGTATATCTGGAAACAAACTGACGACTTTTTTTATGCAACCCGCAAGGCGTCTGGTTATGGGCAAAAGATTGCACTATTTTTCATTGTTTTTGGACTCATCTCCATCTTTACCGGGTTTTCTACTGGCCTATGGCTTCTGTTAATAGGATGGTTTCTCTATACTGCTGCACAGGCAAGCTATCAACAGGCAACCCTCCAGGAAACACTTACCGGCGTTAAGGTGAAAGACATAATGGTGAAAGATATTGTTTCCATTTTCCCCGATATGACAATAGATACTTCTGTAAACGAATATTTCCTGAAGTATGGATATGGCGGATTTCCGGTCATAGATAACGGGAAATTTCTTGGAATTCTTACTTTAAAAGAGATTAAAGATATTTCAAAAGAAAAGTGGAAGATTGTCAAGATATCTGAAATCTTCATACCGCATGATAAAAGGTGGGAGGTTTTCGGAGAAGAAGATGCGATGAAAGCTCTCGAACTCATGATAAACGAGGACAAGGGGAGATTGATGGTCGTAGAAAGAGGAAACATCATCGGTTTGATTACGAGAAACGGTATAGCAAAATATGTTCAGGTAAGGGGAGAAATAAAAGAGTGACCGGTGAAGAAGATGAAAGTTGTTGACCCTGTTTGCAAGATGACTATAGAAGAAAAGGATGCCGTTGGTACATCTACCTATAAAGGAGTTACTTATTATTTCTGCGCAGAAGTCTGTAAAGAAGATTTTGATAAAAATCCGGAAGCATTTATAGGCGAAGAACCTGTTGCCCTCCCAGAAGCGATGGCAAAGGGAAGAGTTGCGAAAGATCCCGTGTGCGGAATGGATGTTGATACAGAATCGGGCAATCTTCATTATGATTATAAAGGTATTACTTATTTTTTCTGTTGTGAGCACTGTCTGAAGAAATTCAGTAAAGAACCAGAAAGATATATATCCAGAACAGGTCAAGTTGAAAGCGAAGAGGATATTTCAAAAAAAGAGATTACTTACACCTGTCCAATGCACCCTGAGGTTAAGGCATCTCAACCTGGATCATGTCCTAAGTGTGGAATGGCACTCGAACAGGTTGTGCCTCAAATAGTTTCGATGAAGACCAAATGGATATGTCCAATGGATCCGGAGATCGTTCGTGATGCTCCGGGAAGTTGTCCGATCTGCGGCATGGCTCTTGAACCCCAGACTATAACACTCGAAGAAGTGGAGAACCCTGAACTTATAGATATGAAAAGGCGTTTCCGGGTCAGCATAGTTCTCGCAATTCCGGTAGTTTTTATTACGATGTTTAGCCACATTCCAGGATTTTCTCATGAGCATTTCGTCTCGTCAAAGGTACTCAGGTGGCTGGAATTTCTCCTTTCCACACCTGTAGTTCTCTGGGGTGGGTGGCCCTTTTTTGTGCGTGGATGGCAGTCAATTATAAACCGTAGTCCTAATATGTTTACATTGATCGGAATTGGTGTGGGTGTTGCATATGTCTACAGCGTCATTGCTGCACTGTTTCCGGGAATATTCCCTGCATCCTTCCGAGGAAAAGAAGGAGGGGTAGGCACATATTTCGAAGCTGCTGCGGTTATTGTGGCACTTGTACTGCTCGGGCAGGTACTTGAACTCAGAGCGCGTAGCCGAACCGGTGCAGCTATCAAAGCACTTCTCGGAATGGCACCAAAGACAGCCCGCCTTATTAAGAAGGACGGAACAGAAGATGATGTGCCTCTTGATCAGGTACGTCCCGGAGATGTGCTCCGTGTTCGACCGGGTGAAAAAGTCCCTGTAGACGGTATTGTTATTGAAGGTTCAAGTGCTGTAGATGAGTCGATGGTTACTGGTGAATCTATCCCTGTGCAAAAGCAAGCTGGTGATCGCATCATTGGTGCAACAGTAAATGGCACAGGGACACTGGTTATGAAAGCTGAAAAGGTTGGTGCAGAAACTCTCCTGTCACAAATTGTCCAGATGGTTGCTGAAGCCCAACGCAGCCGTGCACCTATTCAGAGGCTTGTTGATGTGATTGCTGCTTATTTTGTGCAGATTGTAGTAGCAATTGCGATAATAACTTTTATTATCTGGGCATGGATAGGTCCGGAGCCACGATTTACCTATGCACTCATTAATGCGGTTGCTGTACTTATCATTGCATGCCCCTGCGCACTCGGCCTTGCGACACCAATGTCGATAATGGTTGCTACCGGAAAAGGGGCGACAATGGGGGTACTTTTCAAAAATGCCGAGACAATAGAATTAATGAAAAAGGTTAACACACTTGTTGTGGACAAGACCGGAACACTTACCATTGGGAGACCGAAGCTTGTTGAAATTTTTCCTATCAAGGGATGGAACGAAAAATCATTGCTCTATTATGCAGCGAGCCTTGAGAAGGGGAGTGAGCACCCGCTGGCAGCAGCCATTGTTGAGGGGGCAGAGGCACGAGGTGTTATTCTCACGAATGCTGAATCTTTCCAGTCAGCAACAGGTAAAGGTGTTATTGGTAAGGTAAACGGACACAATGTTGCTCTTGGTAATCTCAACCTCCTTAAGGATATCGGGACAGACCCCGGCGAACTTTCCGGGAGAGCAGAAAGGATGCGAACTGAAGGTCAGACAGTTATGTTCGTTGGAGTAGATAGAGAAATTGTTGGGCTCCTCGGTGTTGCAGACCCTATCAAAGAGACTACACCAGAGGCAATTCGCCAGCTTCATGAAGAAGGGATGAAGATAGTGATGCTTACAGGTGATAACCGTACTACGGCTGAGGCAGTGTCAAAAAAACTTCAAATTGACGAGATTGTTGCTGAGGTGTTGCCTGATCAAAAAGCTGAGTGGATTAAGCGTTTTCAAGAGCAGGGCAGTGTCGTGGCCATGGCTGGTGATGGCATCAATGATGCTCCTGCTCTTGCACAGGCTCATGTTGGTATTGCCATGGGTACGGGTACAGATGTAGCTATGGAAAGTGCCGGCCTGACCTTAGTTAAGGGAGATCTTCGCGGTATAGTGAGAGCACGGTTTTTAAGCCGTGCAACCATGAGAAATATTAAACAGAATCTCTTTTTTGCTTTTGTGTATAACTCTCTTGGTGTACCGATAGCAGCAGGGATACTCTACCCATTTTTTGGTATTCTTTTGAGCCCTATTATTGCTGCTGCTGCGATGAGTTTCAGTTCAGTATCAGTAGTGAGTAATGCCCTGAGGTTGCGAAGGGTAAGGCTTTAGACCTTGACATAAAAATTATTCATCAATTAAAGTATCAGGATGCGGAAGCCATTTATTGCTGCAAACTGGAAAATGAACAAGACTTTATCTGAGACAAGGGAGTTTATATCAAATTTTGTCCCTGCAGTGAAAGATGTCACAGATGTTGATATTGTTCTTGCGCCTCCTTTTACTTCACTGGCTATAGCATCTGAAAACCTTAAGAATTCCAATGTATTACTTGCTGCACAGGATATGTTCTATGAAGAGAAGGGTGCATATACAGGTGAAGTTTCTCCCCTTATGATTATTGATATCGGCTGTAACTATGTCATTATCGGCCATTCTGAAAGAAGACAGTATTTCAATGAGACAGATGAGGTTGTCAACAAAAAGATTGTGTCTGCAAAAAAGGCAGGGCTTGGAGTAATTTTCTGCATAGGTGAGTCTCTTGAGGAAAGAGATGCGGGGAAGACTTTTGAAGTATTGCAGAAAGAGATTACAGATGGCCTTAAGGGAGTTGATGATAAAGATATAGTTGTAGCCTATGAGCCAATATGGGCTATCGGCACAGGGAAAACAGCGACTTCTGAACAGGCTCAGGAAGCTCATGCGTATATCAGAGAGAGAATGATATTTTTATATGGCAATAAAGCCGATGAGATTCGTATACTATATGGTGGGAGTGTAACTCCTGACAATATTGGTTCTTTGATGGCCTGCAAGGATGTAGATGGTGCACTTGTTGGCGGTGCAAGCCTTAAGGTTGAGAATTTTATCAAAATAGTTAAATTCAAGGAAGGAAAATGATAACGTTTTTAATAATAATCCATGTTATTGTGTCTATTTCTCTGATAGGTATAATCCTTATTCAGGGTGGCAAAGGTGCACAACTTGGTGCAGCGTTTGGCGGTTCAAGCCAGACTCTTTTTGGAAGCCGCGGTGCTGCTACCTTTCTTGGCAAGATGACTACAGTCGTTGCAGTTGTTTTTATGCTTACATCCCTTACATTAGCGGTCTTTACTGCAAAAGGAGGAGGCTCTGTTGTGAAAAAGACTCCTGTAACAGAAGAAAGGCAGGCAATCCCAGCACCCCCTATGCCAGACCAGCCTTCTGAAGAACAGCAACAAACACCGCAACAACCTGCACAAGAAACCAAAAAGTAGTAATCAGTGATCAGTGATTAGTAATCAGTGACAGATAAGAAACTCATTACTTATTGCTCCCGCCTTGGCGGGCTCAGTACTCATTGTTCGTTGCTCGTTGCTTTTTTCATTCTTTCATTATTTGCCTGCAGTCGTGAGCCTGACATAAAAAATCCAAACACAATTACAGTAGGTTTTCTTGCTGATGCAAAGAGACTCCTTCCTTTTCTTGCTTCAGACAGTGCATCAGGAGAAATCAGTGGTCATGTGTATAATGGACTCACAAAGTATGACAAGGATATACAGATCGTTGGTGACTTAGCTGAGTCATGGGATATTTCTCCTGATGGGCTTGAGATAACTTTCCATCTCAGAAAGGGTGTGAAATGGCATGACGGAGTAGAATTAACTGCTGGGGATGTCTTGTTTACTTATCAGAAAATTATAGACCCTAAAGTTCCGACACCATACAGTAGCAACTATGGCCCTGTAGAGAAGGTTGAAGCAATTGATAAGTTTACAGTGAAGGTGGTGTATAAAGAGCCTTATGCACCTGCACTTGAGTCATGGGGTATGGGTATAATACCTAAACATATACTTGAAGAAAAAGATATAACATTAGAAGAATACAATAGAAAACCATTAGGAACAGGCCCTTATATATTAAAAGAATGGGTAACCGGTCAGAAAATAATTCTTGATGCATTTGATAACTATTTTGAGGGAAGACCAAAGATTGACAGATTTAGCGCAAGGATTATCCCTGACACAGCAACAATGTTCCTTGAACTGAAATTTGGTGGTATAGACTTTATGGGCCTCACACCACCTCAGTTTAAGCTGCAGGCACATTCTGAATTTTTCAATAAATACTTTCAGAAATTCAGGTATTCTGCTTTTGGATATTCATATTTAGGGTATAATCACCTCGACTCACGGTTTTCAGATAAGAGGGTGAGACAGGCCATTACCCATTCGATAAACAAGAAGGATATTATCGACGGGGTTCTCCTCGGTTATGGTACCCCATGCACAGGCCCTTTTCCACCAGAATCATGGGCTTACAATCCAGGCATAAAAGACCTCGAATATAACCCCGAGAAGGCACAAATGCTTTTTGCTCAGGCAGGATGGAAGATCGGAAAGAGCGGTTTTCTTGAAAAGGATGGAAAACCCTTTAGTTTCACAGTACTTGTAAATCAGGGGAATGAGGCGAGACTCAAGACAGCACAGATAATAAAAGAAAATCTAAAAAAGGTTGGCATTGATATAAACATAAGGGTGCTCGAGTGGCAGGCAATGCTTCATGAATTTATAGATAAGAAACGTTTCGAGGCAGTCATTATGGGTTGGGCGTTATCAAGAGACCCTGATGCCTATGATATATGGCATTCTTCGAAGACAAGGGAAGGGGAGTTTAATTTTGTCTCATATAAGAATGAAGAGGTTGACAGGTTACTCCTGTTGGGGAGAAAAACCTTTGATATAGAAAAGAGAAAAAAGATTTACCACAGGATGCATGAGATTCTTGTGGAAGACCAGCCCTATACATTCCTTTATGTTCCCGATGCCCTCCCAGTGCTTCATAAGAGGTTCAAGGGTGTAGAAAAAGCACCACTTGGTATTTGGTACGATTTTATCCACTGGTATGTGCCAAAAATGAAGAATGAGTGGTACAGGTAGATTTACTTTATAGATTCAGAAAAGTCCTTCTGATTAAAATGGGAATCTCGCTAACTTATTCCTCTTTTTTGTAAAAATCCGGGTACATCTTCTTCATGCAATCAGGACACATGCCGTGACTGAACAATGTATCGGTATGTTCAGTTATATATTCTTCGATTTCACTCCAATACCCTTTGTCGTCTCGTATTTTTTTACAGGAAGCGCAAATTGGCAACAGTCTGCTCAAGGTCTTGACCTTTGCGAGTGCTTCTTGAAGTTCAGCAATAAGCTTCTCCCGTTCTTTCTCTGTTTGCTTACGCTTGGTGATGTCGCGTGCGAACGAGCAGTGATATTCTTTACCGTTGTATTCAAAATAATTCGCTGTGATCTCGACGGGGAAAACTTTTCCCTTCTTAGTGCGGTGGCAAGATTCAAACGTGAGAGAACCACCTTGCTTTAGTTTTTCCCAGAACTCAGGCCAAATCTCGGTTGGATAGTTTGGGTCTATGTCGTGAACGCTCATCGAGCGCAGTTCTTCCCGCGAATAGCCCACAGAGCGACAGAAAGCATCGTTGACATCAATGAAGCGCCCGTCATGATCTACGCAGACCATCGTGTCGACTGCATTATCGAGTGAAAATCGAGTAAATTGTAGCGCTTCCTCTGCCTGCTTACGCTCGGTGAGATCTCTGCCGATTCCAGAAAAGCCAATAATATTACCCTTGCT
>JBGPQS010000053.1:0-7607 GCA_041489235.1 Thermodesulfovibrionia bacterium | reverse complement strand
TGTTATCTTCGGCATTGACATCCTCCGATCTTAATGGTTGATATTAACACAAAATCCATTTGTCATATCCGCAACTTTTTCCGCCTCTTGACCCATTTGCTTTTTCATAACTCTTTTGCAGATTTACTTAGTTCAATATTCACAGTTTAAAACTACTCCTCTCATGATTTGATACCAAGTTTTCCAAACCACTTCTGCATATATTCTATATCAAGATGTTCCTTTTGAATTTCACGTATTTTCTCTGCATCAAGCCTATCCTGTTCTCTCCCGCTTAAAAGTTTCAGGATAATCAGATCTTCTGGTGTTGAGATATTCACTTTAAAGTCTTTTACTTGAACAAACTCTTTCCTTTTCAAGGCTTTATTTTTAAATTCATCATCAGCAAACAAAAAATCAACAGAGATGTCTTTATTGCTCTTCAGTGTAACCCTCAAAAAGGATATCTTTCCAAAAGTCATTGGGTCATCATGTATGAAGATGAATTTCTTGCTCTCCTTTACCTTTTGTTTTAGATAATCAAAATCTTTGGTCTTGGTTGAAACTAAAAAATCAATATCAACTGTTGCCCTGGGTTCACCCCATATCCCGACGGCTAATCCACCAACGAGCATATACTCAATCCTCATTTCATCAAGAAATAAGCAAAGCTCTTTAAGAGATTGAATAAGTGGATTATCGTCCATCTTCATTTATCTTTAATATTGATAGTTCTTTCTGCATCAACTCACTGATTTCATCTTCTCCGAGTTCCGGGTACCTCTTTCTCATCACAGCTCGCTTCAATTCAAGAGACAGCATCGTCACATCCGCCCATGCTTTTATGCGTTTTTCAACTTCGGAAGGATCGAGTGTTGTTTTTATTTTATCCTCTCACTATTCTCTGATATTCTGAGGAAGCCTTATCTTGAATGTCGTCCCTTTTTCACTACTTTCAACAAAGATACTTCCTCCATGAGAAATAATAATCTTATGAACGATTGCGAGGCCAAGTCCTGTGCCCTTCTCTTTTGTTGTATAAAACGGAAGGAAGATCTTGTCCATTACGTTTTCTCCGATACCATGGCCTGTATCAGATATCACAATTTCCAGAAAATTTCCTTCTGAGCTTTTTGAAGGAAAAGCCGTTATTACGAGCTTTCCCCCGGCAGGCATTGCTTCGACAGCATTCTGTATGAGGTTTGTGAACGCCTGTCGTAAAAGCACTTCGTCACCTTTGAGAACAAATAACCCATCACTATCAAAGTGAGTGTGAATATCTTTTCTCTCACCTGTAACCACTGAAACACAATTTCCGATAATCATCTTCAGGTCAAGGTCAAAGATCGTGAGTTCAGTAGGTTTTGCAAATGAAAGAAAGTCAGAGATAATCCTGTCCATTACACTGATCTCTTTTGAAATAGCATCAACAGTATGTGTTAAAGAGTTATCCACCTTTTTTGCGAGGAGCTTTGTATACCCTGCAATGACACCCATCGGATTCCTCATTTCATGTGCAATCCCTGCTGATATCTCACCAAGGCTTGACAGTCTTGCCCTCAGCTCCATCTGCGCCTCAAATGCCTTAAGATGGGTGAGGTCAGTAAAAATAAGTATCTGGCCAATTGTCCTGCCTTCCCTGTCATTTAACGGTGAGAGAGTAAGTCCCAACCATATCTTCTTTCCTGACTGTGTGGTATAACTTATCTCACCCCTTTCAATAAACTTTCTCTCATTAAGAAGGTCTGAAATAGGTTTATTGAACACGTCTGTATGATACTTCCCGATAACGATCTCTCCTTTAATGTCAAGTATCTTCTCAGCAGCTATATTTACCTTCGTGATCCTCATCTCTTCGTCAAAACTCATCACTCCACTTGGAACACTCTGCAGTATATTTTCATTGTACCCTTCAATAATCACTGCTCTGTCTTCTGCCTTCTGCCGCATAATATCAATCTCTTTTTCCTTTTTTTTGAGTTTTGACACAAGCTCGTGAAATGTGTCAACGACAAAATGTACCTGAGACATATCCTTTCGCTCTAACTTCTTCTGTTCACTATAATACCTTATAAACCTTTTGAGTAAATAAAGAAAGACCAGTACTGCAAGCAGGAATATGAGCAGATATAAAAATGTGATTCCTACACTCATCGTACCAGTATCTGCCTGTGTAGATAGCAGGACAATATCTCCTGACCATAAAAAAGAGTTATTATTGAACCCAACGCAAGGTATGGGCCAAATGGAATTTTTGATCCCCATTCCCTCCCCTTGCAGAGTATCAGTATAATACCGATAATTGCGCCTGAAAGACTTCCGAGGAAAGTTGTGAGTATCACGCCTTTCCATCCAAGAACCCCCCCAACCAGTGCCATCATCTTGATATCGCCACCCCCCATTGCCTCCTTTTTAAAAATCCGCGTTCCTACTTTTGCAACAAGATAATAAAATCCAAAACCGCTAAAGGCACCTAAAAAGGAAGATGTTATCCCGAGGGGTAACTGTCGCATAAAAGGATCTATGAGTATAAATCCTCCGAGGAGTATTCCTATTGGTATGCCAGGCAGGGTTATTCTATCCGGTATCATCTGAAAATCTAAATCGATAAAAGTTATCACGATAAGGGCAGAACAGAAAGCAAAATAGATGAGGGTATGCCATCCAAAATCAAATCTCCATAAGACAACCACATAAAATAGTGCGTTCATGAACTCCACGAGAGGATACCTGGAAGAAATCCTCGCCTTGCATGCTCTGCACCTGCCACCAAGAAATAGATAACTCAATAGTGGTATGTTATCCCATAGCTTGAGAGGATTATTACAGGAGGGACACCTCGACGAAGGTATAATGATTGATAGGTTTCTTGGTATCCTGTATATGCATACATTTAGAAACGACCCAACAATAGAACCGAAAAGAAAAACAACAATATATGAAATTATATTATGCATTACTCCTCTACCTTGCTCATCTCTGATGCCTCCTTTTTTACTGCTTCTATTTCACTGTTAATCTTCTGGAGTTCATGGAGAGCTTCAGCGATCACATTGTCCTTCATAATATACCTGTCAGAATATCCTTTTAGTTCAAAGACGCGCTTGCCAATTGTTTTCATCAGATCTTCCTTTTTTTTCTCCATCTGATCTGACTGGTAAAGGAGTTTCACCACTGAATACTCTATCTTCATTCTGTCTGAAAACAATGATGAAAACCATTTAATTTTTTCAACTCCACCGTCGAAACTTTCTTTTAATCTCTTAAACATAATCACCCCCTCAGCCTGTCTTAAAAAGTTCGATCTTTCCTTTCCAGAATCCCTCGAGAGATTTTCTTAAAAGAGGGAACCCTTTTAAATCAGGATACCTTTCAATGAGATTGAACGCCTCTTTCCTTGCTCCATTCAGAAGCCATGCATCTCTCACAATATGTGCAATCCTGAGGTCTGGCAAGCCTGACTGACGCGTTCCGAAAAACTCTCCTGGCCCCCGTATGTTCAGGTCTTCCTCTGCAATCATGAACCCATCATTACTTTTGGCCATTACGTCAAGTCTCTTTTTCGCTTCTTCTCCACTGGGTTCGTATGCAACCATCATACAGAAAGACTGTTGCGGACTCCGTCCTACCCTCCCTCTGAGCTGATGGAGCTGTGCCAGCCCGAACCTTTCAGCATGTATTATAAGCATAAGGGTTGCATTTGGCACATCAATCCCTACTTCTATCACAGTGGTGCTGACCAGTATGTCTATCTCTCCTTGCTTAAAAGAAGCCATTATCTCTTCCCTTTCCTGTGCTTTCATCCTCCCGTGAAGGAGCCCAATGGTAAACTCAGGGAAATCTTTTTCAAAGGCGTTCTTACCCCTTATTGCTGATCTAAGGTCTGTCTTTTCCGACTCTTCTATCACCGGATATACCACATAAACCTGTCTTTCCTTCTTTACCTCTTCTCTTATAAAAGTATATATGTAGTCCTTCTGCTTCGGGCTAAAAAGCAGCGTTGTCACAGGCCTTCTTTGAGGTGGAAGCTCATCAATGACAGAATAATCGAGGTCGCCGTATAATGTGAGTGCAAGTGTCCTTGGTATAGGGGTAGCTGTCATGACAAGAACATCAGGATTCATCGCTTTTCTCCTGAGCAATGCCCTCTGCATGACACCAAACCTGTGTTGTTCATCTATTATCACAAGACCAAGATTTTTAAATGATACGCCTTCCTGAATCAGTGCATGGGTTCCGACAACTATGTCTATTTCACCTGAAGCAATCTCATCGAGAGGTCTCTCCCGCTTGCTTCCTGTCAGCAGACATACCGTCAAGCCCAGGGCTTCTATTAACGTGTGTATATTGATAAAGTGTTGTTCTGCGAGTATCTCTGTTGGTACCATCAGAGCAGACTGATAACCACATTCAGCAGCAACTGTCATTGCCATCAGTGCAACAATAGTCTTTCCACATCCCACATCACCCTGAATAAGCCTGTTCATCGGATGAGGGCTCCTCATGTCACTTAATATATCACTGAATACTTTTTCCTGTGACTTTGTAAGCCTGAACGGGAGCATCTCGATAAGCCTCTTGAGAATTCTTCCCTCAGAATTAAATACAATTCCCTTTTCACGTGCTTTCCCTCTTTTCATTATCGCGAGACCGAGCTCAAGCATAAAAAGCTCATCAAAAGAGAGCCTCCTGTGAAAATCACTCGTTCCTCTGTTGAGAAGCGTTATATCTACACTTGTATCTGGAAAGTGAACACCAGAGAGGCTTTCAGGGAGTCCGGGTAAATCATGTCTCTTCAGGATCTCATGGGGTACTGGATCATATATATCCTTAATACATGTTTCTGTAAGATTGAACATTATTGATCTGATCTGCCTTACTGACAAACCACTGGTAACTCTGTATACCGGTACAATTCTATTTGTATGGATTAATGAATCGCCATCATCACTTACAATCTCATATTCCGGATTATCCATTTCAAATCCGATTCCCCAATAGGGGTTCTTCCTGACAACCCCGCAAAGCACTACTTCATTTCCTATTGCGAAATTCTTTTTCAAAAAAGGCTGGTTGAACCATTTGCCTTTTAAAAGACCGCTTCCGTCATTCACAATAAGCTCGAATAACTTCAGTTTTCTTCTGGGCAGGTTAATCACTTCAGCAGAAACAACCTTTCCTGATACAGTCTCTACTATTCCATAAGTCAGGTCGCTTATCTTTTTAAGGTTGCTTCTGTCTTCATATCTGTACGGGAGGTAATAAAGCGCATCTTTTAATGTTTTGATACCAAGGCGGCTTAAAAGCTTTGCCCTTTGAGGTCCGACACCTTTTAAATATTGTATATGAAATTCTGAAAGGTCTTTAGCCATCAACAGATGGGATGTCTTTTTTATGCGGCTTATGCTCTATCGTATCATCAAGTATCTTATCCGCCTCTTTCAACCTCATCTCAGAGTATTCTGTATCGCTTAATATATCAATATCCCAGCCAGTGAGCTTCATCGCAAGTCTGACATTCTGACCTTTCCTCCCTATGGCGAGCGAGAGTTGCTGGTCATTCACCACTACCATGGCTGTCTTATCTTCCTCGTTTATCCCTATCCTGTCCACTGTCGCAGGGCTTAATGCTCTCGCAATAAGCATCCTCGGGTCATCTGTCCACGGTACAATATCTATTCTTTCACCTCTCAGTTCACGCACTATTGACTGCACCCTCGTACCCTTCATGCCCACACACGCACCTACAGGGTCGATAGACGGGTTCTTGGAATATACTGCGAGTTTTGTCCTTTCACCCGGTTCTCTCACAATATCTTTTATAAGGACAAGTCCTTCATTTATTTCCGGAACCTCCATTTTAAACAGAGCTGCAACAAATTGTGGACTGGTTCTGGAGAGCATTATCGCCGGCCCTTTTGTCGTAATTTTCACATCTTCTATAAGTGCCCTGACCGTATCACCCCTCTTAAGGTTCTCATTAGGGAGTGTTTCTCTCACCAGGAGTATGGCTTCTGTCTTTCCGAGATTAAGAAAATATATTCCTTTCTCTTTTCTCATCACTATACCACTCACCAACTGTCCTGCCTTGTCTTTGAACTGATTGTAAATTGCATCCCTTTCTGCTTCCTTCACCCTCTGAAAAATAACCTGTTTCGCTGTTTGAGCTGCAATCCTGGAAAATTCATGAAGATCTAACGTGATATTGACCACATCTCCCTCAACCCCTTCAGGGAACATTTTCTGAGCCTCTTCAATAGAGATCTCTTCATCCTTATTCGTGACTTTCGAGACAATCTTCTTCTTTTCAAAGGCAACGATAGTGCATGTTTTTTGGTCTATAGTGAGATCTATGTTTGTCCTTCCCCCGAATTTCTTTCTTGCAGCAGAAAGGAGGGCATATTGCAACGCCTCAATCAAGATCTCTCTTGATATCCCTTTTTCCCTGCTTATCTGGTCCACCATGTAGCAGAGTTCTTTTGTCATTTCAACTCTACCTCCAGCCTTGACTTTGCTATCTTCTCAAATGGTATGGTTATTTCACGTTCATGAACCAAAATCCGAATAAGGCCTTTACTCACCTCAATAATTCTTCCTATAAAAAAAATCTGGTTTTCTATTTTTTCTGTCGTTACTAACCGGGCAAGTTTACCTGTACTTTTCTCAAAATCCTTTATCTCCTTTAATGGTCTGTCAAGACCCGGTGAAGAAACCTCAAGTGTGTATGACCCTGGAACAGGGTTTTCAACATCGAGAATAGCCTCAAGACTCCTGCTGAAACTCTCACAATCACCAAGGGTAACTCCGCCTTCCCTGTCAATGACAACCCTGAGCAGTAACTTGCCCCTTCCGAACAACTCAACATCAACTACTTCTATTCCCAGCTCATCTGCGACCTGGTTTGCTAATATTAAAATTTCTTTCTTTATATTCTCGTTCATAAACAATTACCTTACAGGACATAGACATAGGTCATAGACCCTTAAAACAAAAGAGTGGATAAGTCCACTCTTTCAATTAAAATCCAGATAGAATATACATTACTATAGCAACTTTTTATTTAAAAATCAAATTCTTGGGTAGGCAGGAGAAGAGAGCGGGATAGAAAATAAAAATAAAAAGGGGCGGGTCGAATCGACCCGCCCCTATCGTTACAGCGTGTGTGTGAAGTAATTAGAAGCTGAGCATAATGCCATGCCTGATTGCATAGGCATCATCCGGGCTAGTGCCACCGGTTACAACCTTCCAGTAATTTCCTGCGAAGAGGTATCCACCCTCAACCCAGTATTTCAGGTTCCTGTCAATCTTATAGGTAATTCTTGCATCAACTTCTGTCCCGATACTCTTGCTGGGGGGAGTTGTTGCTGTTGTTGCTAACTGAGGATCTCCGTAGTACTTCTTAACTGCCTGGAGGAAATAAACACCCAGATCAACATTGACATCCTTTGTAACGTCTGCATTTCCGCCAGCCTTAATGTACCAGGTGTTGGCAAGACCGCCACTTACACCCTTTGTTCCAGCAGTTGGTGTGCGGTACTCATAGACATAGGTATAGTGTTGATCTTTACCGAGACTTGTGATAAAGGTCTTAATTTTGTTATCGGCTTTGTCATCACCGCTTCCATATG
>JBGPQS010000052.1:0-7621 GCA_041489235.1 Thermodesulfovibrionia bacterium | reverse complement strand
TGGCTGATCCATCCAATGTATTTGCGATAGACGATGTAAAGTTTATGACGGGATATAATGTTGAGGTTGTCGTATCAGGTGAG
Organism: Thermodesulfovibrionia bacterium; assembly: GCA_041489235.1. Classification (GTDB taxonomy): domain Bacteria; phylum Nitrospirota; class Thermodesulfovibrionia; order Thermodesulfovibrionales; family SM23-35; genus VGWZ01. The sequence continues at coordinate 7,538 of JBGPQS010000052.1, read as the reverse complement.
TCTTCGATTTTTAATGCCATATCGACGCATTATGTAGGCCATGGTGAGGCTCTTGTGGCATCAAAGAAGACAACCATTTCACAGATGCTCCAGCAGACAAAGGATTACACCGGCTTTGATCATGAATTCAGGGATGACGAGACAATAACCCCAGGCGATGAAGGTCCCTTAGTTGATGTTGATGAATTTGACAAACTTGTAGGAGATGCGCTTGATAGTGTTGAGGCTGTTATTGACAAAGAGGATTCATTCACCGTAAAAGAGATTGAAGAACCAATAGTAAAGCTTGTCAATGGTATACTTATCAATGCGATAAAAGGTGGTGCAAGTGATATCCATATAGAGCCATACGAGCGGTCCTTAAGAGTGAGGTACAGAGTTGACGGAGTGATGTTTAACGCGATGAATCTCCCGATAAAGGTAAAGAATTCTGTAACCTCAAGGCTTAAGATAATGGCGAAACTTGATATTGCAGAGAGGAGACTTCCACAGGATGGAAGGATCAAATTACGATTCGGCAAAAAGAGAGAGATAGATTTTCGTGTTTCAGTTCTCCCGTGCCTTTTCGGTGAAAAAACTGTTCTCAGAATCCTCGATAAGTCAAGCCTTCAGGTAGACCTTACAAAGCTTGGATTTGAAGAAGAGGCATTGAGGGATTTTATGGATGCACTGGATAAACCCTATGGTATGGTCTTAGTTACAGGGCCTACTGGAAGCGGCAAGACAACGACACTCTATTCTGCAGTGAATTATCTCAATAAACCAGGTATTAACATAATGACTGCTGAAGACCCTGTCGAGTATAACTTTTCAGGAATAAATCAGGTCCAGGTAAAGGAAGAGGTGGGCCTTACTTTTGCTTCAGCACTGAGATCTTTTTTAAGGCAGAGCCCTGATATCATCATGGTTGGAGAGATTCGTGACTTTGAAACAGCCGAGATTGCAGTAAAAGCAGCCTTAACAGGCCACCTTGTGTTGAGCACATTGCACACGAATGACGCACCAAGCAGCATAAGCAGGCTATTGAATATGGGTATTGAGCCCTTTCTTGTATCAGCATCTGTTATACTTATAATGGCACAGAGGCTTGTAAGGAAGGTATGCACACAGTGCAGGGAAGATGAAAAGATTCCGATTCCTGCTCTGTTAAAGATAGGTTTTTCAGAAGAAGAGGCAAAGGCGATAAAATGCTACAAAGGAAAGGGATGTCCTATATGCAACGGTTCAGGATATAAGGGAAGGATAGCCCTTTACGAGGTTATGCCTGTGGTGCCTGAGATCAAAGAGATGGTTCTTGAAGGTGCATCAGCAGATGAGATAAAAAAGATTGCAATCAAGTTCGGCATGAAGTCCCTGAGAATGAGTGGCCTCACTAAAGTGAAAGAAGGCATTACCTCAATAGAAGAGGTATTGAGGATTACATTTGGAGACTGATAAATTAATTGATAGTTTTTGGTTATTAGATTTTAGTCTAATGACTAACAACTAATAAATAAAAGTTGTAAGGAGTGAGATATGGCGACACTTTATGACTTATTGAGGATGATGATAGAAAAGGGTGCTTCAGACCTCCATATAACAACAGGGAGTCCTCCAAGGATAAGGGTAGATGGAAAGCTTATGCCTATTGATTATCCCACACTAACCCCTTCAGATACGAAGGCACTCTGCTACAGCATACTTACTGATGTACAGAAACATAAATTTGAGGAAAATAATGAGCTTGATCTCTCCTTTGCCCTCAAGGGTGTAAGCAGATTCAGGGCAAATATTTTTATGCAGCGAGGTGCAGTTGCTGGTGCGTTTAGAAGCATCCCGTTTGAGATCAGGGGGTTTAAGGAACTCGGATTACCAGAGATTGTGCATGATCTTGTAAAAAGGCCACGTGGCCTCATTCTTGTGACAGGACCAACAGGGCATGGAAAGTCAACATCACTTGCAGCTATGGTAGACAGGATAAACACAGAGAGATATGAGCATATAATCACAATAGAGGATCCGATAGAATATCTTCATCACCACAAAAAATGTCTGATTAACCAGAGAGAGGTAAATGCTGACACTGTATCATTTAAAGCTGCACTGAGATATGTTCTCAGACAGGACCCTGATGTCGTTCTTATAGGTGAGATGCGTGATCTCGAGACCATAGAAGCAGCCCTTGTCGTCTCAGAAACAGGGCATTTAACCCTTGCTACACTGCATACGAATTCTGCTGTCCAGACAATAAACCGTATTGTAGATGTGTTTCCACCCTATCAACAGGAGCAGATAAGGGTTCAGTTGTCTTTTGTGCTGGAAGCAGTGATTTCCCAACAGCTCATCACCAATAAATCCGGACAGGGAAGGGTTCTTACTGTTGAGTTGTTGGTACCAAATCCGGCAATAAGAAACTTGATAAGAGAGGACAAAATACATCAGATATATTCGATGATGCAAACAGGCCAGTCAAAATATGGTATGCAAACAATGAACCAATCATTACTCGACCATTATCAAAAAGGACTTTTATCTTATGAGGATGCTGTCGGGAAGTCTCATATACCTGAAGAGTTGGTTAATATGATCCAGAGGAGTCAGATAGCTACCTCTGGCCGAGGGAGGAAATAAGAGATGGCTATATTTCAATGGTCAGGTAAGACATCAAGGGGCATTATAGAATCAGGGGAAATGACTGCAGCGACAAAAGAAGAGGTAATCGCACTCTTAGGGAGGAGAAATATCATCCCTACCATTATCACTGAGAAACAGAAAAAAGTTCGTATACTTCGTCCCAGGGCGAGAATAAAAGATAAGGATATAGTTGTCTTTACAAGGCAATTTGCGACTATGATCAATGCAGGGCTTCCGCTTGTACAAGCACTTGAAATATTGTCAATTCAGGTTGAGAATAAAAACTTTGGCAAAATAATAGCCCAGGTCAAAACAGATGTCGAATCAGGGTTAACCTATGCTGATGCCCTTAAAAAGCATCCGAGAGTATTCAGTGAATTATATGTGAATATGGTTGCAGCAGGTGAGGCTGGTGGTGTTCTTGACACAATACTCAACAGATTAGCAGCTTACATGGAAAAGTCAATGAAACTCAAGAGACAAGTTAAAGGTGCACTCGTGTATCCAGTTGTTGTGAGTACCATTGCTGTTCTGGTAATTGCTGTCATCATGGTTTTTGTTGTTCCCACATTTGCAAAGATGTTTACCCAGCTGGGAGGAATACTCCCATTACCCACGAGGATAGTCATTAATATCAGTAATTTTCTCGCAGGCATAGGTGGTTTGATGGTTCTTGGAGTCATTGTTGCCATCATTATAGCCATTATTCAGTTTCGAAGGACAGAGAAAGGAAAAAAGATAACCGACACGATATTACTCAAGCTCCCCATCTTTGGAGCACTCATTAATAAAGTTGCTGTTGCAAAATTTACAAGAACACTCGGAACACTTGTCAGCAGTGGTGTACCAATATTAGATGGTCTTGAAATAACTGCAAAGACATCAGGCAATAAGGTCATTGAGTATGCGGTTATGGATGTGAGAAAGGCAGTAGTGGCAGGAAAGACTCTTGCCGAACCTATTGCAAAAGCAGGGATATTTCCTCCAATGGTGACACATATGATCGCAGTTGGTGAGTCAACAGGTGCGCTTGATTCAATGCTGAGCAAGATTGCTGAATTCTATGATGAAGAGGTTGATGCAGCGGTCGCAAATCTCACTGCAATGATGGAACCTTTGCTTATGGTATTTCTTGGGGGTGCTGTTGGCTTTATAGTTATCGCTATGTATCTTCCGATATTCAAACTCATCACACTTATAAAATAAGGGAGATATGTCAGAGGATGCTGCAACTTTAAAATTAAAGATAAAGGCCCTGATAGTTTTCAGGGCCTTATTTGTAACCCTTCTCCTTGGTTCGTCATTTCTCCTGAAGGCTGGATACGAAAAATTTCCCTATGCCCATGCCCTCTCGTATCTCATTATTTCTCTGTACGCACTCACTATCGTCTATTCCCTTTTATTCGAAAGGATTAAAAACCTCGTTTCATTTGCCTATACTCAATTAGTTCTTGATGTGATTTTGTCAATAATACTCATCTTTATTACAGGAGGCATCGATAGCTGGTTTTCTTTTACCCTTGTAATTACTGTTATATCCTCAAGTATAGTATTAAATAAAAGAGCTGGTTATCTCATTGCAACACTCAGCAGTATCCTTTACGGAGTGCTTATAAACCTTCAGTTTCACAGTTTACTGCCCCTAAGCAGTGGGGGAATAGCAGAGATGAAAGACTACCTCTACAATATTTTTATTCATATAGTCTCATTTTATCTCACTGCTTACCTCAGTGGTTATCTCTCATCACGTCTTGAGAAAACAACTCAAAAACTTGAGGAGAAGGATTCAAGTCTGCGAGACCTTGAGTTTTTCAATAAGGAAGTAATAGAAAGCTTACCAGGTGGCCTGTTTACCGCAGATATCTACGGTAAGGTATTAATTTTCAACCGTGCTGCTGAAAAGATTACCGGTGTTCAGAAGGATTCCATCATGGGCCGAAGGATAGATGAAGCCCTTCCGTTCTTTGAGTTTCCCTTTGTTGTTGGCCGCAGGGAGAAGACAATAAAGGTCTATGGGGCACAGAAAGTGATAGGTTTTACTATATCTGCACTTAGGGATATAGGCGGAAAGGATACAGGGTTTATAGGGATATTTCAGGATCTCACTCAACTTAAAAGACTTGAAGCAGAGATGAAACAGAAAGAAAAGTGGGCAGCTATTGGAGAACTTTCAGCTAATATTTCCCATGAGATCAGAAATCCTCTTGCTTCTCTCAAAGGGTCAATTGAAATACTCAAAGAGGATACGATACCCCATAGCAAAAGAAAGAAACTCATGGATATTGCCCTGAAAGAGATGGAGCGCCTTAACGGTATCATTACTGATTTTCTTACCTATTCACGTCCTACAGCACTCGAATTTAAAAGAGTCGAGCTCCATGGAATTCTTGATGAAACCTTAGAGATTCTGAGAAATGTAGAGCAGAACAAAGGCAACATCTCTATCAAAAAGGACTATAGCGGTAACCTTGAAGTAAATGTAGATCCGTTGAAGATGCGACAGGTATTTTGGAACCTTGGCCTCAATGCGGTAGAGGCAATGCCAGAAGGTGGTGAACTTATAGTCTCTACAATAAGCTCAGACAGTGCTGTAGAAATAACCTTTAAAGATTCTGGAACCGGGATAAAAGAAAAGGATATCGAAAAAATATTCTATCCCTTTTTTACTACCAAGGAACACGGCACTGGTCTCGGACTTGCGATAGCGTATAGAATAATCGAAGAACATGAAGGAATGCTCCACGTGAACAGCAGCCATGGTGTTGGTACCATATTTAAGGTTATACTACCAAAGACAGATGGAAAGCCATAAAGGGAAGATACTCATCGTAGAAGATGAAAAGAGCATGCGGGAAGTGCTTAAGATTCTCCTGGAGGGGGAGAACTACGAGGTACTATCTGCATCTGATGGACTTGAAGGGTTGTCATATATAACCAAAGACATCTTTGACCTTGTGATCACAGATATGAAGATGCCCAAGGTTGATGGTTTTGAACTCTTAAAGAAGATAAAGGATCTCTCTCCGGATACACTTGTTATTATGATTACTGCATTCGGGACAACAGAAAAAGCTGTTGAGGCGCTAAAATTAGGTGCATATGATTACATTAATAAACCTTTCAATATAGATGAAATTAGATTAATTGTAAAGAAGGCAATTGAGAAAAAGAGGCTGAAAGAAGAACTCTCACTTTTAAGGGAGAAAATAGAGACATCATACACACTTGAAAATATTATCGGGAAAAGCCCAAAGATGCAAGAGATATTTAAGCTCATTCCCAGGGTGGCACAGAGCAATTCAAATGTCCTGATAATTGGTGAAAGCGGTTCAGGTAAGGAATTAGTGGCGACTGCACTGCATAACCTTAGCCATCGGAAAGAGAAGAATTTTGTGACGATAAACTGCGCAACATTCCCTGAAGGACTCCTTGAATCAGAACTCTTTGGGCATATGAAAGGAGCGTTTACTGGTGCAATGTTCAATAAACAGGGATTATTTGAAGTAGCTGACAGCGGGAGTGTTTTCCTCGACGAGATCTGCGAGATGCCTATTAACCTTCAGTCAAAGCTTCTCAGAGTTCTTGAGAACGGCACATTCAGGCGCGTGGGTGGGACAGCTGATATTAAAGTGAATGTAAGGATTATTTCAGCCACGAATAAAGACATAAAAGAAGAAATAGCAGCAGGGAAATTCAGGGATGATTTATATTATAGACTGAATGTAGTTCCTATATATATGCCTCCTCTCAGGGAGAGAAAAGAAGATATCCCGTTACTCGCAGAGCATTTTCTGAGAAAAACATCTAACCAACCATTAAGGATTACATCTGAGGCCATGAGGATACTTATAGACTATTCATGGAAGGGAAATGTCAGGGAACTTGAAAATGTTATTGAACGTATAGTTCTTCTCACAGATAGAGAAGATATCACACCAGCAGAACTGCCATCTGAAATGACTAAATTTGTGTATGGAGGTGAGGTAAAAAATCTTCCGGAACTCTCCGAAGAAGGTATCGATATTGATAAGATTATAGAGAGTATTGAGAAAAACTATCTTCTAAAAGCACTCGAGAGAGCAAATGGTGTAAAGATTGATGCAGCAAGGCTTCTTAATCTATCTTTCAGATCATTCAGGCACAGGCTTCAGAAATATGGAATAAAGTGAGTAAGCAACCAAGAAATTAATTGTGTAGAAGTTTGCCAAATACCCTTCATCTCAAATTAAAACAAACAAATAATCAATTACCAATAACCAAACACCAAATAAATTCCAATCATCAATAATCAATAACCAAACAAGCTTCAGATTCGTTCATTTTTATTCATTGAGTAGAGAAAGAATAGTTTTTTTGGTTATTGGAATTTGGGTATTGGTTATTTTCTGGAGAATTTTACTGGAGTATTCTCTGCGTGTTTGTGTAAACATTCATACGATCGCCTCTCATAAACCCTATAAGTGTGCTCCCCGATTTCTCAGCTATCTCAATAGCAAGCTCTGTGGGAGCAGTCCTACTTGCAACAATCGGGATACCCCATCTTGAACATTTTGATGCGATCTCTGATGAAAGCCGTCCGCTTACTAACATTAATTTTTCAGCGAAAGGTATATCCTCAAAAATAGAATATCCTATAACTTTATCAACAGCGTTGTGTCTGCCGATATCTTCAGCAAAGACAAGGATTCTTTTCCCGTCTGATAATGCAGCGCTATGAACACATCCTGTGAGCATGAAGAGCTCTGCCCTTTGCTGGAACTCTTTAAAGATATTCTTCAGTGCCCCAGCTTCAATGGAAAAGCTATCTTTTATTTTTTCAAAATCTCTTTTTCTGTTGAATGTGATTCCGCCAATGCACCCAGAAGTAATTACCATGCTTTCTGTTGCGATGTCACCCTCAAACGGTATATCAACCATAATATCTT
>JBGPQS010000051.1:0-7687 GCA_041489235.1 Thermodesulfovibrionia bacterium | reverse complement strand
CTGCTCAAAAAGGGTTCCAAGGTAAATACTAAGGATGACTTTGGATCGACACCTCTTCATGAGGCATCATACAGAGGCTATCTTGAAATTGTTCAGCTTCTTATCAAGAAAGGTGCGAATATACATAGCAAAAATAACCTTGGTTTGACACCACTACAGTATGCTTCAATGGATTATTTCTCAAGGGAGGATAATCTCAAAATTGTTCGCCTTCTCATCGAAAAAGGTGCGAAAGTGAATAAAAAAGATAACAAAGGAAGGACAGCGTTGCATGGAGTAGCTCAGAATAATAAAATTGATTTCGTTCGCCTTCTCATCGAAAAGAGTGCGAAAGTGAATGAACAAGATAATGAGGGGTTAACAGCTCTGCATTTGGCAGCAAGTAATGGCAATCGTGAATGTGTATTGCTTCTTATTGAAAAGGGCGCAGACATATCCATCAAAGCTAAGGATGGGAAAACAGCTATGGAGATTGCATCAGAAAGAGGCCACGAAGATGTTGCAGAAATACTCAGTGAAGCAATAGAAAACAATAAAAAGATTATTCCCTAAAACACATTGTTCCTTTTTCTCCGGTCTTCACACGAAATGAACGGAGCCATACTCTTGGGCTGCTTCCTTGGACAATCTGAACTTCCGGCTATCTGAACGTCTGCCTTCTTGTTATCAGTATGTCCTTTTCCCCTTCTATGGCTCCAAATAATTCTTGCGACCCCAGTTCGGTTAACCTTGAGTTTTTTTCTAAAGGGGTGCTTCGGTAGATGCTTTAGGCTTCCTCCTCGCTGCTGGAGGCCTGCTCACCACATCTCACTCCCGCTCCCATACCCAATTGCTTGGTTCTCAGGTTTTTCCCCGTCCTGGGTATCGCAATTCTTTGCTCTTCTTGATTATAAGTTTACTCCTATTTGCACATATTTCAAGGACTAAATATGTTATAAAAATACCAGAATAATTTAAAATATCTATTCTATGACTACTATCAGCTTTTTCTTTTCGAAATCGCTTATTTTTGCTATTTCTTATCGAATATCTAAATTATATAGGAAAAAATTAAACCTCACTTGACCACCTTAACATCATCTCGGAAAATCAGGCGTCAGTTCCCAAGCATCTCCTTCTTGAGGCTTTCCTGCACAGGTTTCGGCCCGAGCCAAATCGCAAAGAGTGCTTTCTTGAATTCGAGCCCGGCTATCGTCCCGAGAGACCTTGTGCTGCCGGCTTCCTTCGACTTATACTGCGCTGACAACCCCTCGCCAGGCACATAGTTTAAAGCAATGATGTCACCTTTCTTGATCTCGATGCTGTCGAAGAGCTTCAGAAACGCCGCCTTTCTTTCAGTCGGATACCCGCTCTCTGATGCCTTGGCAAATCCTTCGTTCACTGCCTCAATGAATCTCTCTCTCGTAAGAAGTCTCGAGTCAATCTGCATCATTACCGACATAGGCATGTCAGCTTCAATGACCTCTGGTGCGGATTTGCCCTTGAGTTCATGGGGAATATACAGCGTTGCGAAATAGAATGTTCCCAAAATGCCTTTTGTCCTGCTGCCTGTGCCTGCCTTGATGAGCTCCTTTCCACCGAGTTGAAAGGAGTGTGCGTCTGCGACTAACAGTAAAACAGGGATCATTAAGAAAAGTGCGAGTTTTTTCATAGGTAACCCTCCTCTGCAAAATAATCATCACTATGAAATCACATCTGGTGGCTGAATAGCAAGACAACGAGGTATATGAGAAAAGAAATCAAGGAATGTCTTTGGGTGATGGTAATATACTTGAGAAATTCTTTTTTAGAGATTAGACTTAATGAAGCACACTGCCTTAAGGGAGGGGGTTTATGATTGAAGATTTAAGGAAGACAGAGACGTGGAGGGTTTTCAGAATACAATCAGAATTAGTGGAGGGCTTTGAAAACCTTTATAATCTTGGTCCGGCGGTCACTGTATTCGGTAGTTCACGGCTTAGTGAGGATTCTTACTACTATAAACAGGCATTTGAAATGGCGAAATTGCTTTCTGAGGCAGGAATTTCTGTGATAACAGGAGGAGGCCCGGGTATCATGGAAGGAGCAAACAAGGGTGCGCAAATGGGGAAGGGTAAGTCTGTGGGATTGAACATCGAGATCCCTTTAGAGCAGATAGCGAACAAGTATCAGGATCTCACTGTTTCCTTCAGATACTTTTTTGTAAGAAAACTTATGTTTATAAAATATGCGTTAGGTTTTGTCATTTTCCCCGGAGGATTTGGAACAATGGATGAATTATTTGAGGCAGCAACGCTTGTCCAGACAGGTAAAATAGCATCGTTCCCGATTATTCTCTATGGGAGTGATTATTGGAAAGGGCTCATTGACTGGATGAAAAATACCCTTATTCCGCAGGGAACGTTGCATAATGAAGATCTGGAACTTTTTCATATCGTGGATAAGCCTTTGGAAGTGTGTATGTTGTTAAAAGAACATCTTAAGGTATTGGGATTATCTTCCCTGATTGAAAAATGCAAGTAAAACAAAATGGAACTAAAGTATTTTCTTTATTTTTTAGTTGGTGGAGTTATTGTGAGTATGGTGACCTATTTCGCCAGTCAGGCAAAAGGGTTAATCGCAGCCTTCATTGCCAATTTACCGGTCATCACAGTGATCACATTTTTGATTATTTATTTTGAATCAGGCGAGAAAGCAGTAGTTCCATATGCTGAAGGCCTTGTCATCATGTTATTCCCATGGCTTGCCTATATATTTGCCATTATCTTTTTAACATACAGATTGGGCTTTATACCTTCACTTGTCATAGGGATGTCGCTTTATTTTTTAGTCGCCTATGTAATAATGAGCATTAAGAAATTTTGAAAAAGAAAATTATCAATAGCGCATCTTTATTACAGGCGATTCTGAAATACCTTGGGAGAACCAACTAACGAGCACATTATAAAAATAGATTGCCCAGATAAAAAGTGATATAATTGGTATAAAATTAAAAAAATGCAGGAGGTATTACCATGGCAAGAATAATAACCTATGAGTGCGAACAGTGTGGTTCGGAGATTGTTGTAACAGAATCGCTGGGAACACAGTTGAGCCCTATTTACTGCTGCGGAATAGGGGTGACAGAGGTATCTTCTGCTGAGAAGAAACCGGCAAAACCTAAAAAGAAAGCAGTGAAAAAGGTCACGAAAAAAGTAGCGAAAAAGAAAAAACCGGCGGCAAAGAAGAAAACATCCAAAAAGAAATAAACCACTTTCCATAAATGAAGTAGAAATGTGACAGGAAATAGTCTTTTCACTCGTTTATGCTCTGTTAAACAGGGAGACTGTTCAACAGAGCGCTCTGATGAAAACCATGAAAAATAAATCAGACATGAAAGATATGGTTATCGGAATAGGTTTTTACAGAAGAGAGCAGTGGCCCTTGCTCCTTGAGACCTCAGTTGATGCTCAGATCCTGGGGAAAACATATGATGAGTGGTTAGAGGTATTAGATTTATCAATAGAAAAGATAAGGGCACACGGGATTGAGCCAGAACTCATCGATGTGGATATCAATGAACTGCTTGTTTTTTGTGAGAAGCAAGGCATTAAAAACAATGCTGAGGCAAGGTCAAGGTTTATCAGAGAACTTGCTAAAGAAAAGAGAATAAAGGAGGGAACTGAATGACCCCCCTTCTTCATTCTTTAAAAAAATATGATATAATTTTGTAAAAGGAGAGGAAAATCAAAAATATTTATTTCATCGAGGCAAAATCACCAGCGGCTCATATTTACAGCAGGTCTTCTCTGCCCAGATTAGGAACAATTCTGCTCTCTACACTACTCAAAAAGAAAGGGTATAATTCAAAGGTATTTGTCGAAGATATTGCAGAGCCTGACTGGAGCATATTGACAGATGCGGATCTCATCGGTATCTCTTCAATTACCTCTACTGCACCGAGGGCATTCCAGCTTGCAAAGAAATTCAGCTCTATGGGAATTCCAGTTGTGATGGGAGGGCCTCACGCCACATTCTTACCAGAGGAAAGCCTGATATACGCTGATTATGTGGTAAGAGGTGAAGGGGAGGAGACCATTGTCGAACTTGTAGAGCACCTTGAATCTGGAATACCTCTTCATGATATTAAAGGTCTTTCCTACAGAAAAGGCGATGCCTATGTTCATAACCCGGACCGGCCGCTTATCCAGGATTTAGATTCCGCCCCAATCCCTGATTTCGATTTGGTTCACAACTGGCGGGAGAAAACCAGCATTCCTATCTTAACATCAAGAGGCTGTCCGTTCGGCTGCAGATTCTGTGTTGTCATCCAGATGTTTGGCAGAAAATACCGTTTTAAATCTATTGACAGGGTTATTGAGGAAATAAGAGAAGTTGCTTCAAAAAGAAGCCACATCTTTTTTGTTGATGACAATTTCGCAGCAGACAGGGAGCGAACCAAAGCCCTTCTCAGGAGGATGATTGCTGAAAAGATTCATATTGAATGGTCAGCTCAGATACGCGCAGATGTTGCCAGAGACACTGAACTCGTGAATCTTATGGCTCAAGCAGGATGCTTTATGGTATATGTGGGATTTGAGTCCATCAATCCGCGGACCCTTTCTCTTTATAATAAAAAACAGACAGTGGATGATATTGTCGAATGTATCAAGACTTTCAAGAATGCCTCCATTAATATACATGGGATGTTTGTCCTTGGCGGAGATGCAGATGATATTAAAACCATCAGGAGCACACAGAAGTTTGCCAAACGCCTCGATATAGATTCTGTCCAGTTTTTGATGCTTACCCCTATCCCGGGGACACCATTATTCGAGGAACTTATGCAACAGGGCCGCGTTATCCATACCGACTGGACCAAGTATGATGGCCACCATGCTGTCTTTGAACCAAGGCTTATGACTGCCTTTGAGCTTCACACTGAAACCATTAAGGCTATGGCAAAATTCTATTCATGGGGGAAAATACTCAAGAATCTTCTACATCGGGACCTCTTTTACTGCTTTGTAACTCTATACGGAAAGAGGTCATTGAAAAAGATAAAGACGCCAAGCAAAGAATATCTGAGAGAGTTGAAGAATGTAGTCAGTACGAAATTTGATGAAAATACCGGGAAAATCAGGGACTATTTTTTAGTGAAGAAGAAAGCGGTCACAAATATTGTACTGAACAGCCTTACAGAGGGAGGGATTGAATCGAAATTTTTTACGACTTTTTTTGAAAAGATAGGGAAGAAGTTAGTTATCAGCCGTGAGGAGCTCAATCTTACCCATGACACCCTGACCATTATGCCCATTCTGCAAGTTGCAGATACTGAGGAGAAACCGGATAAAAATCTGTTGCAAGAAATGATCGAAAAATATAAATCAATGTCTCACCATCTAAAAATCATACCATTAGAAACCAACTCTCTCTACAGGATGTGTGTTGACATCGGGTTGCTTTTAGACATAAAAATGAAAAAAGTCAGAAAAGCCTATGAAAAAGCAGTAAAAGATATTAACGGAAATGCTTTAGATTGCCATGCCTTACTGATCTTGATTAGCCCAAAATAGTGTTTTCCCAAGTGTAATCTTCCTCAATTGATACACTCTTTAATATAAATCATTTGAAATCAATGAGCTATGTCCTAAAATGGCATTTATATGAATAGTTATGAATTCTTGCAGATGGTCTGGTAATTTGATATACTGTTTAAACGCTCACTACATACAGGAGGAATACGAGGAATACTATGAAAGAGGATATGAATGTTAAAAATGCGTTAATGACGTTATATCAGATGGGGAATGATGCAGAAGATTGTATGTTATCATTACAGACTTCACTCCTTTATAATACATCGACACTTTTGAATGATTGCAGGGCAAAGGTTGAATATATTAAAAAAACAGAGCCTCAACTTTCACAGATAATCACAAAACTTGCCATGGACGATTTACATTTAAAGTCATATCTTACTGTTCCTGTTTACATTTTGAGGATTGCAGAAAACATAGAGAGAATAGTTGAACTTACCGATAAAAAAGTAAGGGAAGAAATCCTTTTCAGTGAAAGGGCTATGGATGAAATAACATTTCTTTTTCAGAGGCTGATCGAGATTCTGAACACTACAGCTGAAATAATCCTTGCGAGAAACACAATTCTCAGCAAATATGTCGAGGAATCTGTGAGAGGTGTGATAAGAAGGGCGATCGAATATGCAACATTACATGAGGAACGCTTAATTGAAGGGTCATGCCTTCCTGTAGCATCAGCTATTTATATATATATGCTTGATATAATAAAAAGCATCGCATGGCATGCAAAAGAAATTGCTTTAAAGCTTGCTGTATGATTGAGGAGTAATCTGAACAACCACCTCATTATTTCTCACTTTTAGAGTGCGGAAATACTCTCTGCCTGTCTTATAAATCTTTCGAGCGCTACGATGAAAGTTAATCTCTGAAGTTTTTTAAAAATGGACGTAACTATCCTCTTGAAATCTTATGCGGGATAACAAGATCGATAGCTATCTAACCAAAGTTTCCCTATCGCAGAACAATTCAGGGATGGGGGATGCCCATCCCTGAAAATTTCCCTTTCTACTTTTTTACTGGTTTCTCTGGTGCTTTTGGAGCTTCAGGTGCTTTCTCTGGTGCTTTTGGAGCTTCAGGTGCTTTTGGTGCCTCAGCTGGTGTTGCTAGTGGTGCCTCAGCTGGCTTTGGTGCCGGTTTTGGTGGCTCAGCCTGCTTGCAGCCTATGGTGAACGAGAATGCGACAACAAGCACCAATGACAGAAGTATAGCTAAAACTTTCTTCATTAACTGTCACCTCCTTTCAAGAGTACTTAAAGTACTTTAGTTGAAGTGCTAAAACAATAGTATACCATAACGGTTTTGTTAACTTTAAATTAGAGAATATTATAACCGTCTACTTATAAAAATCAAGGTAATTCTTAAGGTGCCCCCCTTCTGATTCATTTAAAGAGTTTGAGGTGTGTAATCGATGTCATTTATAATACTCCACTATGTCATTATTTGCATCTGTGGAAATAGGATCGAACACGCTTAGACTTTTGATAGCCTGTGTTAGGAATAAAAAGATTGAGCATATACTTTATAAGAGGAAAATCACACGATTAGCTGCTGGCGTGGGTCAGACCGGGAAGCTTAGGGATGAAAATAGTGCATCCTCAATCGCAGTGCTTAAGGAATTCTCCTCTATAATTTCAGGATATGGAGTTAAATTTGTCAGTGCAATTGCGACGGGCGCATTGAGGGAGGCATCCAACTCAGATATGTTTATAAAAAGGGTGTTTGATAATACAGGAATCTTGATAAAAGTGATTTCTGGCGAACAAGAGGCAGAACTTATCGTAAAAGGTGTTTTTTCATCATTTCATGATTCTTTATCCATCGCTGCTCTTTCTTCATTGATTATTGATATAGGAGGGGGCAGTACAGAGTGGATTCTCTATAAAGATAAACAGGTAGTTGATAAGGGGAGTATCCCTGTTGGGGTTATAAAACTTGCTGCAAGTTTTATAACGACCGACCCTCTCTCAGAGACAGATATCGCAGAATTGGGAAAAGGGATTGCCTCATTTTTGGACAGTCTCAGCTCCAGGATTGAGCATCGGATTGACAAGGATACATGCTTGATAGGAACTGCGGGAACTTTCACAACCCTTGCCTCTATTGACTTAAAACTCGAGACCTATTCAAGG
>JBGPQS010000050.1:0-7736 GCA_041489235.1 Thermodesulfovibrionia bacterium | reverse complement strand
CATATAGAGGGATAGAGCAAATCCATTTTGAAGGGATTCGCTACAGAACTGATATCGGTAAGGAATAAATGTTATAGGTATGGAGGATAAAGTACCAATTATCATGGAAAAGGCAGTGTCATGCCTGTCTCTGTCTATATAGATTAAAGGCAATATGGAATACGGAAACCTTATACATGAGATCATACTTGAACAGGTGAAAAGACGTCTTTCAAGAGACTATAAAGAAATAATGGTAAACAAACAGGGCGAACAAAAAGCCGAATATAGGGGGTATTATCCTGATATGATTCTTGGCAACCATGGAATGATTCTTGCTCTTCTTGAGGTAGAAACCGCAGAGAGCATTTCAGAAAAACAGGCTGAAAACTGGGGAAAGCTCTCAGGGCTTGGTGTGAAATTAATCCTGATGGTCCCCAAGGATATGAAGGTTAAAGTGACTGACCTGTTGTGGGCCAAGGGGCTGATGACAAAGGTTTCTCTCGGGACGTATGAAATTGCAATAACGATGCCGTAAAGGTTTATTTTTCCTCAATGCCTGCAATAAGCTCCCGTTTCTTTCTCTCCATTTTTCTTTTTGCGTACTGACTCTGTTCATGGTCATAACCTAACAAATGGAGAAGTCCGTGCATTAAGAGGATCCTTAGTTCCTCATTAAAGGTGAGCCTGTGTTCTCCAGCCTGTTTTCGGGCTTTCTGCACGTTGATGACAATGTCACCAAGAAGGAGCCATGAAGCTCTGAAGCTCTGAAGTTCCGAAGTTCCTGTATTAAAGACTTCTGATCTTCTGCACTTCTGCTCTTTTGGGCTATGTTGTGGGAAGGAGAGGACATCTGTAGTTCTCTCTATACCACGGTACTGGCTATTCAGTATCTTCATCCTCTTATCGTTCACAAAGAGGACGCTTATTTCAGCTTTGTGGAGACTGAGGAGATGGAGTGCCTTCCTCAGGTCCCTTCTTATCCTATGCTGGTCTACCTTTATTAGCCTTTGCTGGTTCTTTATATAAATTCTCATCTGCGGTAAAATCAAAGCCCGGATAATCTATCCTTTTATGGAATATACCGGTAAGTATGTGAGTGAAACACCTTTTTACTTCATAAATATCTTTCAGAGTAAGTTCACATTCATCAAGCTGGCCGTCAAGGAAAATGTGGTTGATTATCCTGTCAACAAGAGATGCAATTCTTGCCGGTGTCGGATCTTTAAGAACACTTGATGCGGCTTCGACCTCGTCTGCCATCATCACAAGTGCAGCAACCCGTGTTTGAGGTTTTGGCCCGGGATACCTATAGTCTTCCTCAGCGGGAAGCGTATTCTGTATTTGTTCTTTTGCCTTCTGGTAGAAATAGGTGATGATTGATGTGCCATGGTGCTGCTGAATAATATCAATGACCGGTTGGGGTAGTTTTTGTTGCTTTGCAATCTCGACTCCCTCTTTGACGTGATTCACTATTATCATACTGCTCATATGAGGAGTTAATCTCTCATGTTTGCTCGTTGAACCGCTCTGGTTTTCTACAAAATAGTCAGGCATTTTTATCTTGCCGATGTCGTGATAATATGCACTCACTCTCGCAAGAAGGGGATTGACACCGACTGCCTCGGCAGCAGATTCGACAAGATTTCCCACAATGACACTATGATGGTATGTACCTGGTGTAGCGACCATGAAGTTTCTCATTATAGGTTGGTGCAGGTCAAGAAGTTCAAGGAGACTTATGTCAGTAGTAACCTTAAATAAATATTCAAGAAGAGGCAATACTATCGAGACTATCGCTGAAACACTCAGTCCTGCGAGTAGAGCAAACATCATTGATGAAGTAGCTTTTACGGTGAAGAGTTCTCCATTAAATAGAAATAGTATGATAACGGTCAACACATTTGCCGCAATGACATAGAGACCTCCCAGGATGAGTGCAGACCTCTTTTTGCACCTTATCACGCTAAAGGCTGCAATGAGACTTCCAACGAATGCGTAGAATGTTAAGGCTGCATCATGAAGCCATAGACCTGTAAGAATGCTCACAGTAAATGAAAAAATAATTGCAGTATGAAAATCTAAAAGGAGTGTGACAAGCATAGCCCCTACAGGTAAAGGCATTCCGAATATAGCACTCTCAATCGGGACAGAGCCAATGCCTTTAGAAAGACCAAGGAGCAGGTAACTGAATAATCTTCCTATGAATAGAGTGAATAGGAGCATGAGACAGAGAAGTAATAACATACTGTCTTTTTTTATGTATGCAGGCTTGTACCGCATTATGTCCCTGTAGAGGATGAACAGGAGGAGAGATGAAACAAGGAATCCACCAATCAAGTGTTCTGCATCTAATTTATCCAGTATGAAAAATGCGGAGAGTAAGCTGGAGATAAAAAAAACCGCGAGCCTCGGCATATCTTTTTTACTGATATAAGGGGGGCGAGGTTCGCTCTTTGCAACACCCCTTTTTACTTCACTCTTGGTGGTTCCGTTTTTCATATCTTTCGTATGCCTTTATAATCTCCTGGACAAGCCTGTGCCTTACTACATCTTTTTCCGAGAAATAGATGAATGTGATGCCCTCAATTTTGCTGAGTATCCGCTCTGCCTCTATAAGGCCTGAGGTCTTTCCCGGAGGAAGGTCTATCTGTGTGATATCGCCAGTAATCACTGTCTTGGAATTAAAACCGAGCCTTGTGAGATACATTTTCATCTGCTCTGATGTCGTGTTCTGTGCCTCGTCAAGTATAATGAATGAGTCATTCAGGGTTCTTCCTCTCATGAATGCAAGTGGTGCGATCTCTATGATCCCGCGCTCTAAAAGTTTGCTCACCTTTTCAGCCTCCATCATATCGAAGAGTGCATCATAGAGAGGCCTGAGATAAGGGCTTACTTTTTCGTACATATCACCAGGCAGAAAACCGAGTTTTTCTCCTGCTTCGACAGCTGGTCGTGCGAGAACAATCCTGCTTATCTGTTTTTTCAGTAATGCATTTACTGCCATTGCCATTGCAATATATGTTTTTCCTGTGCCGGCAGGCCCTATACCAATCACCATATCGAAACTTTTTATGGCATCTATATATTTTTTTTGGGTCTCAGTTTTTGGGATGATAAATCGTTTTTTTGATGATACGGGGATATTGTTCAAGAAAAGGTTCCTGAGCGATGTATATTCGCCTTCTAATGCACACCTTGTTGCATAACGTATATCTTCAGGATTGAGGGTATAACCTTCGGAGCTTATTGCACGTATATCTTGGATGATTCTTTCAGCCTCTTCTACAGATTTGTTATCTCCCTGCAGAAATATTTTATTTCCTCTATACGAGGCAGTGATGCCTAAAGTTTCCTCTATTATCTTCAGATTTTTATCGAGTCCGCCGTAAAGAAGATGTACTTCTTTTTCACTGTCAAGTTCAATCTCTAACGTTACCGTACGTCCTCCTGCTCTGTCTTAAATGTTGCGAATGTCTGCAGACCTTCAGTCTTTCTTATTTTTATAGATAGTAATTCAGCTTCTTTCTTGGTACTGAATTCGCCTATTCTCACCTTATACAGTTTTTTGTTTCTTTTTGTTTCTGATTGGGTTACATATGCTTTGTACCCTTTTTTATCGAGTTTTGTCTTGAGAGCTTCTGCTTCAGAGGAATCGGTGAATGCACCTACCTGAACGGTGTATTTTATTTTTTGAGGAGTTTTTGTTTTCTCTTGAGGTTTCATAGTATCTTTGGCTTCACTGGTTTTTGTGGTTTCTTGTGTCAGTTTAGTTTCAGTGATTTCTTTACTTTCTTTTGGCAATCTTGTTTCTTGCGTTTGTTGAGTTTGGAGTGTTTCAGTTTGTGGTGTTTTCTGAGATTGCTGTAATTGTTGAATGGCTGCTTCTTTATTCTCGGGTACTCTATTTTTTTGTTCGGTGCGTTCCTGTTGAGCAGGGGGAAATAGTTGATTTTCAACACGAGAGTGACCACTTTTTCCAACAAAATATCCGAGTGTGAAACTGAGCGAGGATGTAATAAATATCGCTATGATAATAAATCCTCTGCCAATAATAAGTAAGGATGATTTTTCTTTTAAATCAGTCTTTTTCATAATTTATACGATAAGCATAGCATCACCATATGAGAAAAATCTATATCTTCTCGCTATAGCTTCCTTATACGCTTTCATCAGTTTTTCCAAGCCGCACAGTGAAGATGCTAACAAGAGTGGTGTAGATCCCGGGAGGTGAAAATTAGTGATTAAAGAGTCAACAGCCTTAAATCTGTAGTCAGGGTATATAAAGATATCAGTCATACCTGCAAGCTTCCCATTTTGAGAAGTTACATCACACTTCCTGCTCATATACCCCTCTATTGCTCTTGTTGTGGTCGTTCCCACAGAAAAAACCTTTTTACCCGAGTCCTTAATTAGCTTGATTTCAGAGATGAGGCCGTTATCTATTTCAAAGTATTCAGGGTCCATAGAATGGTCTGCTACTTTCTTGCTCCTCACAGGTCTGAATGTGCCGGTACCTACATGCAAGGTCAGTTCTCTTATCACAATACCTTTTGAGGCAATATCCTTGAGTAATCTCTGAGTAAAGTGAAGGCCTGCTGTAGGAGCAGCGATAGAGCCTTCTTCCTTTGCATAGATAGTCTGGTATCTTTCTTTATCTGATTCATCAGGCAGGCGTTTTATATAAGGGGGGAGTGGCATATTCCCATATTTCCAGATACTATCCATAAAATTTCCAGAATAGCTAAAGTATACAGTTTCCCCATCATAGATCTCTGCCTGAAGTTCTTTGGAAATCTTGAGTGATCCTGTGTATCTTCCCCTTGAGAGCACTTCCCATACATCGTTTTCCTTTTCTCTCACAAGAAGAATCTCAAGTTTTCCTCCGGTCTGTTTGTACCCGGTGAGTCTTGCGGGGAAAACCTTTGTGTTATTAATCAGCAGCATATCTCCAGAGTTGAGATATGAGAGAAGGTCAGAGAACTTTTTATGCTCTATTGTTCCATCTCTATGGAGCACAAGGAGTCTTGAATGTGTACGTTCGTTTAATGGCCTTTTGGCAATCAGGCCTTCTGGAAGAGAAAAATCGTAATCAGAGACCTTCATAGTGTTGTATGGTTGTTCCTGGATAAAAAAAAGACAGGATTTCTTTATAATTTTTACCCTCTAATGCCATCTGAAGGGCACTCCATTGACAAAGGCCGACGCCATGACCATACCCTTTCCCCCTGAATAGAATCGAGTCCCCATCTCTGAACATAGTGAAGTTTGTGCTTGGAAGATTGCTCCATCCAAGTGCCTTTCTGAAGTCTGTAGCTCTCATTGTTGTAGTACCAGATTTATGTACAATAGTAAGCTCTTTTGCTCTGTTTGTTGAGGTATAGGATTTTATGGTTATTTCTTTAATTCCAGAGAGTGTGAGAGCATTTTCTATTTCTTTCAAAGTAATTTTTCTTTCCCAGACCCAATATGGTGAGGTCTCACAATTTGATTCGACGGATCTGAGATAGGGATAGCTCTTCCCGAAGACTTCCTCTGGTCCTTCCGTTTTTCCACCGCATGTTGAGTGATAAAACGGCTCTATTAGGCTCCCTTTGAAGGTGAGAATTTCACTGCTTGTTCCTGCAACTGCATATGCAATGCGTATGTCTGAACTACTGCCTTTGTAAACCTGGTGAAGGACAGAAGATGTGAGATGGTATATCGAGTCTCCGTTTGTTTTTTTCTGATATAGAGCATATGTTCGTGATATCACAGCCTGTGCTTTGAGTGCTTCCATTTCCCAGTTAAAGCCAACTTCTGCAATAACAACACCCCTAACATAATCTTCTAATGGCAGTTCATTTATGAGATAAAGTCCGCTGTTTCCTCTCCATACCTCAATATTCCCACTATAATGTGTGCCTGTCACAAGGAGATTTCCCTCAATACTTCCCAGTCGCTTTATTTTTTCGCCTTTTTCAGGGATTTTTGAATATACGTCATTTACAATGAGTACCTTTATGGTCTCTGCGGCATCAGCACTCCATATGCTTATTAAAATAGTCAGGATTATGAGAATGGGCCTCATTTTTTCCTTCTTATCTCCTACTGATGAGCCAGAAAAGGAAAGTCAGTGCCACGCTGATGAGTATACTTGTTGCTAAAGGAAAATAGAATGTAAAATTCTTTTTATGGATCATGATATCACCGGGAAGTCTTCCAATCCATGGGATTTTTCCTGAAATGAGCAGCAATACCCCGACAGCAACAATGATGATGCCGAAGATTATAAGAAATTTGCCTATATACTGAATACCATCAGCCATATAATCCTACAGTTTTCAGTTGTTAGCTGGTAGTTGTTAGTTTTTAGTTTTCAGCTTCCAACTTTGAATTCTTAGTCTCTTAATCTCTGATCTCCTAGTCTCGGATTTTTTATTTGATATCTTTCCATCTCCGAATATATACACCCGCAATATTTTTGTCTATAAAGTCCGAGATCCCTTGAAATACTGAGACCGTCCTTCCATCCTGGCCTGAAGTCTTCAACATAGAAGGGAATAGAATATTTTTTTTCCATCTCTCTCCCTACAGTTATCACTTTATCAAATTTCTGGTACGGACTTACAAGAAGAGAAGTGGTGAACCCGTCAAGCCCCATTTTTTTTGCAGTCTTTGCTGTCTCATCAAGCCTCATAGAATAACATAAGATGCACCTGTCGTCTTCCCTGTTTACTACTGCTCTCAGGAAATCCTTCAGACCATAGTGGTCAATATATTCGATATCAAGACCCCAGGATTTCTGGAGATTTTCTAACGCCTCAAGGCGTTTCTGATATTCGGTATAGGGATGAATATTCGGATTAAGCCAGAGTCCTTTCACATCAATGCCTTTAGAAAAAAGGTTCTGGAGCGGATATACACTGCAATTTGCGCAGCAGATATGCATTAAGAGTTTCATATAATAGTATTCTAAATCAAAAATGCATATATGTCGATAACTATCAAACTGCTGTGAACGAGGCTGACAAGCTTGTAAGATAGAAAGCGGTGTGGAGTATTGGATACAAAAAGGATGCTAAAACAATCCCTGCGGGACTTTTATTCCAAGGTGCTGGTATGCATTTCTCGTTGCCTGTCTGCCGCGGGGCGTTCTTTCAAGGAGGCCTTCCTGAAGAAGAAAAGGTTCATAGACATCCTCAATGCTCTCTTTATCTTCCCTTAGGGGAGCGGCAAAAGTTTTACTAACGTTTTTTATTTTTAGTTCCTTCAAATAATCCCAATTCATTCTTATAAGGAAAATTAAGATGACTGTATGCCTTTTCTGTAGCTTTTCTTCCATGTGATGTCCTGATTATAAAGTCTGATTTCAACAGAAAAGGTTCAATAACATCCAATAAAACATCTGTCTCTATCTGGAGAGTCGAAGCGAGTGCTTCAATACCGACTGGTCCACCTTTATAATTTAGGATAATTGTTTTTAACAATTTTCTGTCTGATTCTCCCAAACCATACTCATCAACTCCTTCTAAAGATAACGCCTCTATTGCTACATCTATAGTTATTTTCCCCTGAGCCCTAACTTGTGCATAGTCACGCACACGTTTTAATAACCTATTTGCAACCCTTGGAGTACCTCTTGCTCTCCGAGATATTTCATAAGCCCCATTTTGTTCTATGACTATATTTAATATTGATGAAGAACGTTTTACAATACGAATTAAATCTTTTTCATCATAAAAATCTAAATCCCTTGTAATTCCAAATCTTTCTCT
>JBGPQS010000049.1:0-7768 GCA_041489235.1 Thermodesulfovibrionia bacterium | reverse complement strand
CGAACTCATAATAATCACTGATGTTTGTTTATGTGAATATACTCTCCATAAACATTGTGGTGTCATAAAAAATGACCAAATTCATAATGACATGACTCTGGAACTCATTCAAAAAGCTGCCCTGTCGCAAGCAGAGGCAGGCTCTGATATTGTAGCGCCTTCAGCAATGATTGACGGGATGGTACAGGCTATTCGAAGTATCCTGGATGCCCATGGATATCATCAAACCCTGACCATGCCCTATTCTGCAAAGTTTGCCTCACATTTTTATGGACCATTCAAAAGAAGCACTCAATCCAAACCCAGGACCAGTAAACACAAAACTCATCAAATCGATTTTGCGAACAGCAATGAGGCCCTTCGCGAGGTGAGAATGGATATAGAAGAGGGAGCGGATATCCTCATTGTTAAGCCTGCTCTTGCCTATCTTGATATCATTTATCGAATCAAACAAAACTTTAATATTCCTGTTGCTGCCTATAACGTTTCCGGTGAATATGCGATGATTTTTGCTGCCGGTGAAAAGAATCTCATCGAAAGGGACAAAGTAATACTTGAGACCTTGACATGTATAAAACGGGCAGGCGCAGATATGATCATTACCTATTTCGCAAAGAAAGCAGTCAGACTCCTTCGCTAAATAACGCTTTGCAAATCATCACATAGAGCATTGGGAATAGAGTTTGCGGACAGTTCTCACTCCTCCATCTCTTTAAGAAGTGCATCAAGAAGCTCACGCTCTTTTATTTGCCTCACTACCTTACCTTTTTTAAAAAGAATTCCTCTGCCTTTTCCACCGGCTATTCCGAAATCAGCTTCTCTTGCCTCTCCGGGCCCATTGACAACACACCCCATAACTGCAACCTTTATTGGTTTGTCAATGTTCCTGAGTCTTGATTCAACCTCTGTTGCGAGTCTCCTTAGATCAATCCTGCATCTTCCGCATGTGGGACAGGATATGATATCAACGCCTTTCTTCCTCAGTCCAAGTGATTTAAGTATCTCATAGGCAACACGCACCTCTTCTTCTGGCCCTGCAGTAAGAGATACTCTCATGGTGTCTCCTATCCCTTCTGAAAGTAATATTCCAAGTCCAACAGAGCTCTTTATTGTCCCTGTGAATGGAGGACCAGCCTCTGATATTCCTATATGGAGCGGATAGTCGCTTCTTTCCGAAAATAACCTGTATGCTTCAACTGTCTTCATTACCCCTGACGCTTTCAGAGATACCTTAATATTTGTAAAATTCATTCCTTCGAGTACATGTATCTGTCTTTCTGCACTCTCAACAAGGGCCTCTGGTTTTGAACCACCATATCTTTTAAATAATTCTCTCTCGAGGGAACCTGCATTTACTCCGACTCGTATAGGAATCCCTTTTTCTTGTGCAGCTGTTACAACCTCCTTTACTTTCCACTTTGCACCTATATTCCCCGGGTTTATCCTCAGACCATCGATACCTTGTTCTATTGATTTGAGGGCAAGCCTCCAGTCGAAGTGAATGTCAGCTATCAAAGGTATATGAACAGATTTCTTAATCTTCCCAAGAGCCTTTGCTGCATCTATATCAGGCACTGCAAGCCTTACGATTTCGCATCCTTCAGCCTCAAGGGACTTGATCTGGTTTACTGTTGATTTTACATTTCTCGTATCTGTCTTGGTCATGGACTGTACAACAATTGGATTCCCTCCGCCAACAGGCACATGACCTAAATAAATTGTCCTTGTTCTTTTTCTCGCATTTTTATAAGTTTCCATTGAGCCTCTTCTCTTCTTTACTCTTCTCTTTATTCGCCTGTTTCTTTTCTCTGTAGGATTTCACCGCTGATATATGTTCTTCCCGTGTCACTGAGAACCTGTGTGTACCGTCATCATTTGACACAAAATAAATATAAGGAACATCCGCAGGATACATCGCTGCGATAATTGATTTGATGCCTGGTGACGCAATAGGTCCGGGTGGGAGCCCTTTAATGACATAGGTATTATATGGAGTTCTTCGTTGCAAGTCTTTTGTAGTTATTTTTTCTCTGGAGCTTTTTATCCCGTAAATAGAGGTGGGGTCTGCCTGAAGCGGAATCCCTTTTCTAAGCCTGTTATGGTAGACAGCAGAGATTAATGCCCTCTCTTCGTCTGTTTTAGCCTCCTTCTCGATGATTGATGCAAGAGTGAGTACCTCTCTTTCTGAGAGACCGAGTTCGGATGTCCTTGCCCTGAGTTTACCTGAATATTTTTCACGCATCTTGTTGATCATCGTACCAATCGCATCT
Source organism: Thermodesulfovibrionia bacterium (assembly GCA_041489235.1). Taxonomy (GTDB): domain Bacteria; phylum Nitrospirota; class Thermodesulfovibrionia; order Thermodesulfovibrionales; family SM23-35; genus VGWZ01. The sequence goes on along the minus strand of JBGPQS010000049.1, from coordinate 5,498 downwards.
TCAGGATCCATTCCTTTTGGGATTTTATAGGTATCAGGGAAAAGATACCCTTCAAATGTCGGGGCATCAATAGTATATGAAGCAAGAAAGTTTTCATCTGATGAAAGCAACATGAAATCATTTTTACTCATAATACCTTTTTCTGAAAGTTTCTCTGCAATTTCTCTGAGAGAGTCTCCTTCAACTATGGTGATCTCATACTCTATTATCTGTCCTTTCTTCAGCATTTTGAAAATATCGAGCGGACTCATTGACTCATAGATAGAATAGTATCCTGCCCTTATCTTTCTATCCAGGCCACTTACTCTGCTAATAAAAAGGAAAAGGTTTTTATCTCGTATAAGTTTTTCCTTTGAAAAAATTTCGATTGCCTGTCTGAAAGTAGACCCCTTGGGTATTTCTAATTCTATTTTTTTACTGACACCAGGAACCGGGACCATTAGTTCTACTATTACATAGATCCAGAACGATAAGATAATGCCTGCGAAGACAAAAATGATATTTCTTTTCATAATCTTACTAGAATGCCAGAATGTACATTAGGGAGTCAAATTGCCCTGTTTTTCCGTTCCTCAGCCCCCTATCCCCTTGCAAAAAAAGATATTTTTATGTTAGGCTTTTAGACCTTTAGGCTCTACCCCTTAAGAGGCTACTTCGTAGCTTCTGTGTCATTATTCATATGATAGGGTTAGTAGTCAGAAAGCAGAATAAAAAACGAGCTTGAAGAAAGAGGAGGATAAACAAGAATATGGTAGCAACAATTAAGGATCTTCTGGAGGCTGGAGTACATTTTGGTCATCAGGTAAAGCGGTGGCATCCCAAGATGAAAAAATATATTTTTGGAGAAAGAAATGGTATCTATATCATAGACCTCCAGAAGACATTAAAAGGACTTGAAGATGCCTATAATTTCATAAGAGGGGTAGCCCTAACTGGAATGCCTGTCCTCTTTGTTGGGACAAAAAAACAGGCACAGGATTCTATTCATGAAGAGTCAATAAGGGCCGGTGCTTTCTATGTGAACCAGCGATGGCTTGGTGGTATGCTTACAAACTTTTCAACCATAAAGAAGAGCATAGAAAAGCTTAAAAAGATTGAATCTATGAAGGCAGATGGCATTTTGGATTTGCTTCCTAAAAAAGAAGTTGCCAGCATGGAAAAGGAAAAGGATAAATTAGAAAAAAATCTATCAGGTATTAAAGATATCCCGGGCATTCCGGGGGCCGTGTTTATCGTAGACCCCAAGAAAGAAAGAATCGCAATAGCTGAGGCAAGAAAACTCTCTGTGCCAATTGTTGCGATAGTAGATACAAACTGTGACCCGGATGAGGTTGATTATGTAATCCCGGGCAATGATGATGCAATAAGAGCCATAAGACTTATCACCTCGAAAATGGCAGATGCAGTACTTGAAGGCAAGGAGACTCTCTTAAAGCGTGCGGCAGAAGAGGCTGAAAAACATGAGGTAGAGAAAAAAATACAGCAGGAAGAGGCAGAGGAAGCAGAATGATAACAATCTCATCAGAACTGGTAAAGGACCTAAGGGAAAAGACAGGTGCAGGCATGATGGAATGCAAAAAGGCACTGACTGATAGTAGTGGAGATTTTGAAAAGGCTGTAGATTTTCTCAGGCAGAGAGGTCTTGCATCCGCATCTAAAAAAGCAGGGAGAACAGCCTCAGAAGGACTCATCGGCTCATACATACATATGGGCAAAATCGGGACAATGGTTGAGGTGAACTGCGAGACAGACTTTGTGGCAAGAACAGATGATTTTAAAGAACTTGTTAAGGATATCGCCATGCATATCGCTGCTGCAACTCCTTTCTACTTATCAAGAGATGAGGTGCCACAGGATGCCATAAATCGAGAAAAGGAAATATACAGTGCGCAGGTTACAGACAAGCCATCACATGTTGTTGAGAAGATTATAGAGGGAAAGCTCGAGAAATTTTATACAGACACCTGCCTTATTGACCAGATCTTTATTAAAGACCCTGAACAAAAAAAGAAAATTAAAGACATTATCACTGAGAAGATTGCAAAATTAGGTGAAAATATCGTCATAAAAAGATTCGTCAGGTTTCAGCTTGGAGAGACAGCCCAGAAATGAAAGGTTTGAAATACAAGAGGATACTCCTTAAGATAAGTGGTGAAGCCATGATGGGAGACAGAAAATATGGAATTTCCTCATCTACCGTTGATTACATGGCTAAGGAGATAAAGGAAGCTCTATCGAAAGGCGTTGAAGTCGCAATAGTCATAGGCGGAGGAAACATCTTCAGGGGAGCTGAAGCGAGTGTAGAGGGAATAGAAAGGGCATCTGCAGATTACATGGGAATGCTCGCAACCATTATCAATGCCCTTGCACTTCAAAACTCTCTTGAGAAACACAATGTTCCTACAAGGGTCCAGTCCGCAATAGAGATGAAGGAACTTGCAGAACCATATATAAGACGTAAGGCAATACGACATCTTGAGAAGGGAAGAGCAGTCATCTTTGCTGCAGGTACAGGTAACCCATACTTCACCACCGATACTGCTGCAGCTTTGAGGGCCATAGAGATTGGTGCAGATGTGATACTCAAGGCAACAAAGGTTGATGGCATATATTCATCAGACCCTGTGAAAAACCCTTCTGCAAAAAAATATAGTACAGTCACTTACATTGATATGCTCACTAAGGGGCTTAGTGTCATGGATTCGACTGCGATCACGCTCTGCATGGAAAACAACATCCCGATCCTTGTATTTAACCTGAAAGGAAAGGGCAATATAAGAAAGATTATCGAAGGCAAAAAATTAGGAACTCTTGTGAGGGGAAATAATGGACCAAGAGTTAAAAAGAAAAGTCACTGATCGAATGGGCAGTGCCATCGAGGCACTGAAAAAAGAGTTCTCTTCTGTCAGAACAGGACGGGCTTCTCTCGCACTCCTCGATGGGATAACAGTAAACTATTACGATACACACACCTCGCTTCAACAACTTGCAAGCCTAAGCATCCCTGATAGCCGTCAGATTGCGATACAGCCCTGGGATCCAAAAATCATTCCCGATATCGAAAAGGCAATTATGAAGTCAGATCTTGGCATTACGCCTGTAAATGACGGGAAGTTAATTAGAATAAATATCCCTCCACTTACAGAGGAGAGAAGGAAACAACTCGTAAAGATAGTAAAGAAAAAAGCAGAAGAATATAGAGTAGCAATAAGGAATATCAGGAGAGATATAAACGAAGAGCTTAAAAAACACGAAAAAGAAAAACACCTCAGTGAAGACGATGTCAAAAAATCACAGGAAGAAATTCAAAAGATCACAGATTCTTATATCGCTAAAGTGGATGAAACTTTAAGGCACAAAGAAAAAGAAATCATGGAGGTATAAGGTGATAAGCCGCAACTTCATCGTGAAGGTAACAGACGCAAAGCTGATAGATATTAAGAAGGCCCTTCAGGCAGCAGGTATAAATGTGAGAAGCATCATCGAGGTATTCAAGGAAGGAGAGGAAAAATCACAGGAGAGTGAAAAGCAAGAGGAAAGTAATGCCAGCTAAGAAAGCTAAGAAAACTCCAAAGAAAAAGATTAAAAAACTTGCTAAGAATACGAAGAAGATTAAAACACCTGATAAAAAGACTGTAAAAAAAGTTGCAAAAAAGACGGTGAAGAGAGTTGCCAAAAAACCATCGTTAAAACCAAAGATCAAAACAAAGACAAGGACAAAGACTAAGATTAAGATCAAAGCCAAGACAAAGCCAAAACCAGTCCAGAGAAAAAAGATAACCAGATTTAGAGAAAAAATATCAGAAGATGAGAAAAAGGCTGCTTTGAGAAAGGCTCTCATTCTAAAAAGAGAAGAGATCCTCAAAGAGACAAAGTTGGAGATATCCAAGTATATAAAGGGAGAGACAAGACAGCTGGTAGATACCGCTCTCGATAATGGCGATTGGTCAGTTATTGACCTATCAGAGGATATCAGTCTTAAACAACTGGGCAACCATAGAGAAAACCTTTTCAAGATAGATGAAGCCCTCAGAAAACTCGATGAAGGCACCTATGGCAAATGTGAGGATTGTGGAGGGGATATAAGTGAAAAGAGGCTGAAAGTCCTTCCTTATGCGATTTACTGTATAGATTGTAAGGAAAAAAGAGAGCAACTCGAGAAGATGGAAAGTAAAGAAGGTCCTGTTTAACGTTTGTGATTAGGAAAACCGGTAAATTTCTTCAAGTATTTTTTTCGCTCCTCTTGCAAGCAAGTCTTCAGCAAGTTTGACGCCGAGAATTTCAGAATCTTCGGGTTTTCCTTCCAAATGTCCCTTTATAATCTTCTCGCCACTGACACGTCCTACAAGACCATCAATAACAAGTAATGGGTAATGAGTGTTGAGTGATGAGTCTTTGCTCTGTGCTCTTTGCTCTGTGCTCTTTGCTTTGTGCTCTATTCTCGCATAGGCTGCGATTGGCACCTGACAACCGCCTTCAAGCTTTTTGAGAAACGCCCTCTCTGCCCTCACACATAATGAAGTTTCTTCGTGGTTCAATGGGTTGACAAAATTATTTATGAATTTATCATCGGCCCTGCATTCTATCCCTATAGCTCCTTGACCAATTGCAGGAAGACTTATCTCAGGAGACAATATCTCTGTTATCCTGCTCTGAAGTCCAAGTCTTTTGACACCTGCAACAGCAAGGATTATGGCATTAAACTGCCCTTCATCAAGTTTTCTTACTCTTGTATCAAGATTTCCTCTCAACTGTGTAATATTCAGATCAGGTCGTATATTCAAAAGCTGACAGGAACGCCTGAGACTGCTTGTCCCGATATGAGCACCCTCGGACAAATTATACAGTAATGAGTGATGAGTGACGGGTGATGAGTTTGTATGTAGTTCTGAGTTCTGAGTTCTGAGTTTTGAGTTCTGTCTTATTATTAATGCATCCCTGGGGTCTTCCCTTTTGCAAATTGCCGTTATATGAAGACTGTTCGGCAATTCAGTCGGAACATCCTTCATGCTATGGACAGCGAGATCTACCTCGCCTCTCATGAGTGCCTCTTCTATCTCTTTGACAAAAAGTCCTTTGCCACCTACTTTAGCAAGTGGTACATCTAAAATGTTATCTCCGGTTGTTTTTATCTTTTTTAATACAACTTCGACTCCCGGGTTTATCCTTTTAAGTTCAGACTTAACCCACTCTGCCTGCCATAAAGCAAGCTTGCTTCCACGTGTACCAATAATAACCTTATTTTCTTTCATCTTAACCTATCGTCTCTATTACTTTTTTTCTTCTCCGTTTATGCCATAGAGCCGCTTTATCGTTGCGATCAGTATATCTCTATCTTCAGAATCTTCTTTCAATGCTGCGGTGGGTGGATGAATAAGCTTATTGATAATAGCAGCTGCCATATACTCAATTGCCTCTTTCTCCTTTTCTTTAAGCTCAGGTATTTTATATAAAAGCTTGGTGAGTTCTTCTCTTTTAATCTCCTCTGCTTTATTTCT
>JBGPQS010000048.1:0-7788 GCA_041489235.1 Thermodesulfovibrionia bacterium | reverse complement strand
GTATTTATGACATTCCTCTCCTTCCTCGCCTGCATCGGGATTATGAAATTCTACGACTGGTCAAAACGCGACTGGCTCGGCATTGAGGCGATTAAGAGTTTAAAGGGGTATGAGGGGAGCAGGAAAGCAGGCAAACTGACTGCATGGGTTCTGCAAAGAAACGACCCTTTGGTTTTTATATTTCTCTCGATTCATTATGACCCGTTTATAACCACTGCCTATTTGAGAAAAGGCGCAAACCAGTTCAACGGCATGAAAAAGAGGGACTGGAAGATATTTAGGGGAAGCCTTTTTTTCAGCAATGCTTATTGGACTTTAGCATGTTATATGGGAATCACGCTGGTTGAATGGGGATGGAAGACAATTATCAATGCCTGAGTTCTAAAGCAACTCTTAATGCTTCATCTAATTGTCGTATTTTATCAGGAGAAAGAGAGCCGACAAAGTGTCTTAATGATGATTTCGGGATGCTGATGAGTTCATCGCAATAAATACTGCTTTCATGCTTCAATCCTTCCTCGATGCCAACTTTTACTTGGGTAGATAACCCATCATAACTTGAATAAATTGGAGCACAAATTACTGTAGAAAACCTTGAATCAATAAGCACTTGACGGCTTAATATAACGAATACACGAAATTTTTTAGGGTCATGAGTAGTACCTTTATATACTCGATAAAGGTTACCACGTTTCATAAATCTATCTGATAAGACAGGACATCCTCTGCTTCCCTGTTGAGTTTATCTGCTTTTTTATTGAGAATGTCGAGGTCTCTTAAATCCCTTTTTATTTGTGTCTGTCTTTCAATAAAATCCTTTACCGCCTTCTCGATAAATTCTGACCTATTTTTCTGTTTACCGAATAACTCATCAATACCTTGAATCAGCTCTTCTGAAAGAGTTATAGATGTCTTAACTTTCATACTACTAATGTACTACCTTTATCTTTCAATGTCAACCTTTTTCAATAAATAAAAGCACCCTTCAAAAGCTTGCTCTGTCTTTCAAATGCCTGTCTCGGATTTATAGAAATTGACTTACGGGATAATTGCATATTTAATTCCTGTACCCTTGGCCAATTTATTGAAAGCTTTTTCAATATCTCTGAGTGGATAACTGCCTGATATGAGCCGTGAAAGTCCAAGTTTTTCCTCACCTATAAGTTTATATGCCTTTCTTACATCTGCTGGTGTGTAGTGAAATACTCCTTTTAACGTTATCTCATCGTAGTGAAGTCTTCCTGTGTCATAGGTCACAGCTGTGCCTGATTTGCAGCCGCCAAAGAGGATAACTGTTCCGCCTCTCCTCACATAATTGACAGATGCATCCCAGACTTCGGGCGTGCCAGTGCACTCAAAGACATAGTCGAATCCGATGCCACTGGCGATCTTTTTTAAGTTGGTTTCTATCGTTTCAGGTTTGAAGGTAAAATCAGCATCAAGTTTTTTCGCTATCTTGAGCCTTTCAGCATTTATGTCTGTTGCAGCTACTATTGCTCCTTTTGCTTTTAAACACAACAGATGGAGGAGTCCGATAGAACCAGCACCTATGACGAGCACAGAGTCTCCTTTTTTAATATCGAGTGGTTCTATACCGTGAACTACACAGGAGAGAGGCTCGAGGAATGAAGCCTCTTCAAAAGTTATATTTTTAGGTTTATGAAATGCATTATGCCTTACCACATGTGGAGGGAGGAGAATATATTCTGCAAATGCTCCAAGAACTTTTGTCCACATTATTTTTTCGCAGAGGTTATAAGCTCTTTTTTTACAGTATTTGCATTCAAGACATGGAGCACTATGAACTGCCATAATCTCATCGCCTTTTTTAAATCGTTGAACTCCTTTACCTACTTCTGCAACAACACCTGAGAACTCATGACCGAATACCCCTGGCATAGGTATCATGGGATGGCCCCTTAGAAATGCCTTAAGGTCGGTTCCGCAGGTGAGGGCTGTTTTGATTTTTACGAGGACTTCACCTTTTGAAGGTTTTGGAGTTTTTACTTCACGTAATTCTATTTTTCCAGGTTTGACCAGAAGGCTTGTGAGCAAGTTAAAACTCCGTCTTACTGCCACAAGGTTTTATTGTAAGTCTTCTATTAAAATCCATGGTGAAGAATATCTGAAAGGGAAGGGTGAAGTCAAATAAGGACTTTACTCCAAAGGTTAATTTTGTTATCATTTAATCATAAATGTAATCACAGGAGGCAAGATGGTAAGAACACAGATACAGCTCTCAGAAGAACAGATTGCTATTCTGAAAAAACTTGCAAAAACCCGTCATCTTTCTATGGCAGAAGTTATCAGGCAGGCAGTTGACAATATGGTTAAAACATCGGCAGTTATTGATGTGGAGGAGAGGCGTAAGAGGGCGATTTCTGCTGCTGGCCGTTTCCGCTCAGGATTGCATGACCTTTCAACTTCTCATGACAAACATCTGACCGAGGTATTTGGTCGTTGATAGTTTTCATAGATACCTCTGCTTTTCTGGCTGTTCTTGACAGGGATGACAGCAACCATCACAGGGCTAAGAAGGCATGGGCAGAATTACTTATTCCTGACAATACTCTTATTTGTAACAACTATGTTCTTGTTGAAAGCTTTGCACTAATACAACACCGTTTAGGGATGGATGCAGTAAGGGTATTTCAGGATGATATCCTCCCCTTGATAAACATAGAGTGGGTTAGTGAATCGATGCACAAATCAGGCGTAAGTGCCTTACTCGCTGTTTCAAGAAAAAAAGTCAGTCTTGTTGACTGTATAAGTTTTGAGACAATGCACAATCTGGGTATTAAGACAGCGTTTGTTTTTGACCCGCATTTTTTGGAACAGGGTTTCAAATGTATTCCTTAAATAAAACGGAGTATTTGATTTGAAAATAGCCTATTTTGATTGTTTCTCTGGTATTAGTGGCGATATGTGCCTTGGTGCGATCGTTGATGCCGGGGTATCGCTAAAAAAACTAGGGAAAGAACTTAAGAAAATTCCCATTGCTGGATATACATTAAACGCTCAAAAGGTAAAAAGGGCCGGGTTTGTTTCAACCAAAGTGGATGTGATACAACAGTCAGAAGTCAGAAGTCAGAAGCCAGAAGCCAGAAGATGGAAAAACATAGAGAAGATAATTCGAAATTCTTCGCTCTCTCAGGAGATAAAACAGAAGGGACTTCGTATAGTTAAAAGAATTTTCGAGGCTGAGGCTAAGATTCATGGTGAGGCATTTGATAAGGTTCATCTCCACGAACTCGGCGCTGTAGATTGTATTGTGGACATTTTCGGAACAATTATAGGTCTTGATATGCTGGGTGTAAAAAAGATTTATTCATCTCCTGTAAATCTCGGAAACGGTTCTGTCAAAACAGAACATGGAATTTTGCCTGTTCCCGCACCTGCAACCGCAGAGATCTTGAAGAACATCTCCGTATATTCAAATGATGTCCCTTATGAACTGACCACCCCCACAGGTGCTGCAATATTAAAAGAGATCTCCTCGGTATGTGGAGATATACCTCTTATGGATATTGAAAAGATTGGTATTGGAGCTGGAAGCAGAGATTTTAAAGATAGACCTAATGTATTAAGGATTTTTTTAGGTAATCCCCCCTCATTCTCTCCGCCTAAGGCGGATAAAGGGGGGGTGGGCGGATTTTCAGGTAATCAGATAACAGTCATTGAGACTAATATCGATGATATGAATCCACAGGTATATGAATATGTGATGGAAAAACTCTTTGAGACAGGTGCCCTCGATGTTTATCTGACACAGGTCTTGATGAAGAAGGGAAGGCCGGGTATAAAATTGACAGTGCTCTGTGAAAAAGGGAAGAGTGAAAAGCTGATAAGGATTATACTGAAAGAGACAACAACCTTAGGTCTCAGATTTTATGAGGCAGGGCGAAAGACTCTTGAGAGAGAAATAAGAGAGATTGATACAGAATTTGGAAAGGTAAGGGTAAAATTCTCGAGGCTTGGAGATGAGATTCTCAGGTCAACTCCTGAATATGAGGACTGTAAAAGACTTGCGAAGAAACTAAACATACCACTGACTGAAATCATTAAAAAAGTAAAGGGTAAGGCACTTTTGAATAAATTGAAGGGGTGAGGGTGAAACCCGCACCCCTTCAGATGACTGATTACTATTTAGCCGAAAGAGTAATGTATATAGAGGAGCCGTTTCTGAATACAAGGAGCAATATATCTTCTTCAGGCTTTATCTTGGCTACTATATTTTCATAGTCTCTTGTACTGGTTACCTTTTTCCTGTTTATCTCCTGTATGATATCTCCCTGCGTCAGAACCATTGCAGCAGGACTGTCTTCATCAATATCTGAAACAACAACACCCTTCAATCTCTTAGGGAGATTAAGCTGTTTGTAAATCTCTGGTGTCAGGTTTTGTACAGTAACTCCTCTCAGAAGATTGTCATATTCCCCCTTCGAAAGCTTTTGCACCTCTGCTGGTTGCTCGCTGATAGTGACTTTTATTGTCTTTGTTGTGTTTTCCCTTACAATTGTAAGCTCTACTTCTTTGCCGGGTGACGTATTTGCAACCATATTCCGTAATTGATAAGGCTCATCAATCTTCTTCCCTTCGTATGCTGTGATTATATCGCCTCTCTGAATGCCTGCTTTTTCAGCAGGGCTTTCTTCGACAACATCTCCAACAAGCGCTCCTTTTTCTTCTTTCAGGTTGAACTGTTTCGCGAGTTCTGGTGTTATGCTCTGTACAGATACACCAAGCCATCCTCTTACTACCTTTCCTTTGGCAATCAGACTATCCATTACATCCTTTGCCATGTCACTTGGTATGGCAAGGCCAATGCCCTGATAACCACCACTTGTACTGAAGATAGCTGTGTTGATGCCAACAAGCTCTCCTTTTACATTTACCATTGCCCCGCCGGAATTCCCGGGATTTATTGCCGCATCAGTCTGGATAAAGTCCTCATACTCAGCAATCCCTACATTAGCTCTCCCTACAGCACTCACTATCCCCATAGTAACTGTTTGGTTTAAGCCATAGGGATTGCCTATTGCGAGGACAATCTCTCCAACCTTTAACTTATTGGAATCACCCCAAGCGATTGTCGGAAGATTTATTGCCTCTATCTTAATTACCGCAATTTCTGTTTTAGGATCGGTGCCAATTACTTTTCCCTTAAAATCCCTTTTGTCCGAGAGCAGGACCTTTATCTCATCGGCATCTTTGATCACGTGGTAATTAGTCAGGATATAGCCATTGGGGGAGACGATTACTCCGGAACCGAGACCAGCAGTTTTACGTTCTTTTGGCATTTTGAATTGGTCTCCAAAAAATCTTTTGAAGAAAGGATCGTCGAGGAACTGATCTCTTCCCTGAATCTTTATGGTTCTTGTGGTTGATATATTCACTATAGCCGGTTTCACGGCTTCTGCAATCTCTGCCATGGCCTGACCTGTTTTGGTGAGGATATCAATCGACTGTTCGGATACTTTTGAGTCCTGGGCATATGAGTACGAGGTGAATCCGGGAGTGCATGAGAGGATGAGTCCTGACATGAGCCAGACGGTGATAAAGAATAAAAACGTATGTGATTTTTTTCTGTTTAAAATCATTTGAGCCTCCTGTTTTTATTTTTTATTGTATATATTTTATGACACATATTGTCAACAAAGATTTAATTTTAACCCCACTATTCCCCCCTTAGTAAGTCTACGACTCATAGAGGGGAGGACAAGGAGGGGTTAAGGGGTATCAATGAGTTCGATTTGTGTATAATAGTTTTGAGGAAACAACATTGAAGATCGCAATTATTGGATTGTCGAATTCAGGAAAGACCACAATCTTTAATGCTCTTGCACGCCAGAACCTTGAAACGACCATCTATCCTACAACTTCTGGAGAACCAAACAGAGGTGTGGTGAAGGTGCCTGATTCGAGGGTTGATAAAATCTCCGCAATATTCAAACCAAAAAAAACCACCTATGCCACTATTGAATATGTTGATTACATAGGACTTACAAAAGGCGATTTACAGCAGAACAGGAAGGTCTTTGACTTAATAAAAGATGCTGATGCAATAGTGCATGTTGTCAGGGTATTTGAAGATGATGCGGTTGTGCATCCTGTTGGGGATTTTGATTCAAGGAGAGACGTAGAGATACTTGAACTCGAGCTTATATTCGGTGATCTTGAGTTTGTTGAAAAAAGGCTTGACAGGATTGCTGAGGGTGAAAAGCGCGGGAAGAAACATGATAAGTCTGAAAAGAATTTACTCCTTAAATGTAAAGAAGCACTTGAAAAAGAGGTAGCCCTCAGGGATATAGAGTTTAATGAGGAAGAGCAAAAAATGATGAGTCATTTGCAGTTTTTATCAACCAAACCTGAGGTTATTGTGTTGAATAGAGGGGAAAAGGATTTAAGCACAGATAAAGCAAAGGGGCTTCAGAATAAGATACAGATTTATTTTAAAGAGCGATACAAAGATGTGCCTTCAGTCAAGCATTATCTTCTGCCCCCTCTCTTATCCCTTTGCGGAAAGATAGAGATGGAGATTGCCCAGCTTTCTTCAGATGATGCGAAGCTATTCCTCGATTACCTTGGAATTGAAGAGCCTGCATTGAATAAACTTATTCACGTCTGCTACGACATCCTTGGGTATATTTCATTTTTTACCTATGCAGGAAATGAGGTCAGGGCATGGACTATCACAAAAGGCACAAATGCACAGAAGGCTGCTGGTAAGGTACATTCTGATATTGAAAGAGGGTTTATACGTGCTGAGGTCATCTCTTTTGACAATTTTATCTTTGCAGGAAATATTCATACTGCAAGAGAAAAAGGGCTTTTGAGGCTCGAGGGAAAGACTTATGAAGTACAGGATGGGGATATCATTAATTTTAGGTTCAATGTGTAATGAAGATCATGAGATGATTCATAGGGTAGTTACATCGATACGCAATGGATGTCTCTAATTAATTATTTTTATGTTGACTTGATTGGTGGGTTTTGGTAAATTTTTCATCTGAACAATTCAGGATTTATATTTCATTAATTGATAGACTATTAAAATTAAGTTATATTTAAAAATACTTTCAAGAAAAGGAGAGTTTAATGAAACGAGCATTTTTGTATGGACTAATACTGGTTTTTGCAGCGAGCACCTTTGCCTTTGGTGATATTAACGAGCCAATGACCGCCAAAGAATGGTACGAAAAATACGGACAGGGTGGAGGAACCGGGGGTGGTTTCGGTATCCCTGGCGTGCCAGGAACCCTCTGGGATAATGGTGGCAGCAATAGTGTTGATGGTCTCACATCAGAAAGAAACACATCCATTAGTGGAACTGGAGGGCCGGAAGGCGACCACGCATCCACAATAGCCGATGACTTTGTTCTGACGACAACGTCCCAGCTCACAGAGATAAGGGTCTGTCTCTATCACGATGGCACTACGGCAGAGCTCTATATCTATACAGATAACGGTGGCGTGCCAGGGCCTTCTGTAACGACACCTATCTTCGGTGCGCCTACCGGTCCCAGTGTCGTAAGCACGACTTATGATGATAACAACAGCCGTTGCCAGTCCGCCTTTGGCTACCCCGGCCGTCAGTACATTTTCAACGCAACTACGACAGGTGTTACACTCCCCACACTCAATGCAGGTAGGTACTGGCTGGCAGTGGTCGGCGAGGGAGGAACGCGGGCATTCTGGGCTGATTCCTCGCCCCTCAACCCCGAGCTGAGCGGGCAGTGGGGTTCAACGTATTTTGGCGTTCCTTACTGGAGTCCAACGAGCGGTCAG
>JBGPQS010000047.1:0-7992 GCA_041489235.1 Thermodesulfovibrionia bacterium | reverse complement strand
CTCTTTGTGTAAACATCCAGGCGACACAACCAGCTTCACCTAAATTACCACCATTCTTGCTCATAATATGTCGTACCTCGGAACCTGTTCTGTTTCTATTGTCAGTAAGTACTTCTACGAGTATTGCAGCACCACCAGGACCATACCCTTCATAGATGGATTCCTCATAAGACACTCCAGGAAGCTCACCTGTACCTTTCATAACAGCCCTCTTAATATTATCATGGGGCATGTTCACATCTTTTGCCTTTTCTATCGCAGTCCTCAGCCTTGGATTTCCAGTAAGGTCCCCCCCTCCAATTCTTGCAGCGACTGTAATCTCTTTCGCTATTTTGGAAAAAACCTTTCCCTTCTTTGCATCAACCTGTGACTTCTTATGCTTTATCTGTGCCCATTTTGAATGCCCTGACACTGCAAACCTCCGGATAAATTATCCTGACTCATTTTATATTATGTTTGGTTATTGTTATCTGGTTATTGGCTCTTTTCGCTTAATCCACTTATGACATATTCAATCAAGTGCCAATTTTTATGATAATTCTATAGGAACAATACTGTCAAGCCTCAATTCCATATTCTTTAATCTTTGTGAGAAGTGTCTTATAGCTCACTTGAAGGAGTTCAGCTGCCCTGCTCTTATTCCCTTTTGTGTCTCTGAGGGCTTTCACAATATGCTGGGTTTCTGCAATCCTTAATGCTTCTTTTGCTGTATCCCCGAGAGTTCCTTCCATGTGAAGAGATCTCACCACAGATTCGGATACAGCTCTCTGGCTGAGCACAACATGCTCCGGTGTAATCATTTCTCCATCACAAAGGATAACAGCCCGCTCTATGGTATTTTCGAGTTCCCTTACATTCCCTTTCCAGTGATAGCTCATAAGTATATCAAGCGTCTCTTTTGAAATAGTTTTTAGAGAAGTCTTTATTTCAAGGCAATATTTTTTTATAAAGTATTCAACAAGCAAAGGGATGTCTTCTCTTCGTTCCCTCAATGGTGGTATCTTTATTGGAAAAACATTGAGTCTGTAATAGAGGTCTTCCCTGAAAAGCATTTCTTCAACTGCCCTTTCAATGTCTTTATTACTTGCGGCAATAATTCTCACATCTACATTAATGCCTTTCACACCTCCTACTCTTTCTATCTCACCATCCTCTATCGCCCTGAGAACCTTCGACTGAAGAGCCAGATCCATATCACCAATTTCATCAAGGAATATTGTCCCCTTATCAGCAAGCTCGAATTTACCAAGTTTCCTTGAATCTGCTCCTGTAAATGCACCTTTTTCATGTCCGAAAAGCTCGGATTCAAGGAGATCTCTCGGTATTGCTGCACAATTAATCGGCACAAATGGATAATTCCGTCTATTACTCACGTTATGGATTGCCCTCGCAAAGAGCTCTTTCCCTGTACCACTTTCGCCAAGGAGCAGCACCGTTGTCTTTGTGGGCGCAACTTTCTGGACCATCTGCGCAACGTCTTCTATTTTATTGCTTTTCCCGACAATTCTCGGGAACCCAAACTTTGATGCAAATTCCTCCTTCAACAGGATGTTCTCTGTAAGAAGTCTCTGTGTCTCGAGTGCCCTCTTTATGAGCATGAGGAGGTGATCTGTATCAAAAGGCTTTGTAATAAAGTCAAAAGCACCTCCTTTCATAGCTGCAACAGCTAACTCAACAGAACCAAACGCAGTCATGACAATAACAGGTATGAGCTGATTCTCTTCTTTTGAAACCTTAAGGATATCTATACCGTCTTTTTTAGGAAGCTTAAGGTCTGTAAGGACAAGGTTTATTTTGCTCTCTTTCAGATACTTCATGCCTTCTATGCCGTCTCTCGCAATGATAACTTTGTAGCCTTCAGACTCGAGAGTCTCCTTCAGCATCTCTGACATTGATTCTTTGTCTTCTACTATAAGAATGGTCTCCATAAAATATTTACATCCTCGCTTCTCTTAGGGCATCCTTACAGGCACATCTTCTCTTGTCTGAAATAAGGGGAAAGGTCTCCTTTAATAAACCACTTACGACTCCACTCATTCTTTTCATCATTTCAATAACTTCTGTTGTAGTAAGCCTTTTTTCTCTTACCCCTGCAGCATAATTTGTCACAACTGCAACGCATGCAAAACAAAGCTCACCCTCACGAGAAAGTGATGCCTCGGGCATGACTGTCATCCCTACAACATTGGCACCAATGCTCTTAAAAAATATAATTTCAGCTTTGGTTTCAAGCCTCGGTCCATCCACACATACATATGTCCCTGATTTCATTAATGCTATCTCTGATTTTTTGCCTGCTTTAAAAAGAGATTCTCTCAACTCATCGCAGTATGGTTCTGTGAAGTCTATATGGACAACGTCATCACCGTCAAAGAATGTAGACTTCCTCCCCTTTGTCATATCTATAACCTGATCAGGAATTACAATTGTTCCAGGCTTCATCTCAGGACTTATCCCACCTACTGCATTCACTGATATAATCCTTTCTGCGCCAAGTTCCTTGAATCCCCATATATTTGCCCTGTAGTTTATCTGGTGAGGAGGGATACAATGTGGTGAGCCATGTCGTGGAAGAAATGCGACCTTTACCCCTGATATTTCGCCTAAGCGATAGGTATCTGAAGGATCGCCAAAGGGAGTTGTCATCTTTTTGTGCTCAGTAATGGTGAGTCCCGTTATATCGTAAATACCACTCCCCCCTACAACTCCTATCTTTGGCATATAATTCGCATCCCTTTACTCCTCAGTTTTTATGATTACATAATAGCAGATTATTAAAAATTGTAACAGCCCATCTCCACCTCGCTAAACTTCCACAACCTTTGATATAATGTGACATGCTTGATCATGATCTTCACTTAAAAATCTTGAAGAAAACTCTTTCATCCGGCGGTGACTATGCAGATATATTTGTTGAGTCCAAAAAAGTAGTTATTATTCATCTTGAAGACAATAAGATTGAAAAAGTAATTACAGGTGTTGATTCTGGTGTAGGTATCCGTCTTATTTATAATGGCAAGTCTGCCTATGCATACAGTAATGATTTATCCGAGAAATCTTTATTGACAGCTGCATCTGAGGTGTGCAGGGCTGCATCCGGTACAAACACTGATTCTGTCATTAATCTCAATATGAAAATCCCTTCTTTATCGTTCGACATAAGGTTATTTCCAGAAAATATTCCGATTGAGAAAAAGATGGCACTCGTGAGAAAGGCAAATACTGTAGCCAGGGGTTTTGACCATAGAATACAACAAGTAAGTGCAACCTATAATGATTTCATTCAGAAGGTTCAGATCTCAACATCAGACGGAACAATTATAGAAGATGAAAGGGTTCATACACTGACAGCAATTCATATCATTGCATCAGATGACGGTATCATACAGACAGGATACGAACTTACAGGTGGTTTAATAGGCTTTGAGCTATTTGATGACGTGAATATAGAAGAGTTAAGCCTGAAGGCAGCAAAAAGGGCTGTGATGATGCTCACCGCGAGAAGAGCACCTGGTGGAAGGATGCCTGTTATCATATCCTCAGAGGCAGGAGGAACCATGATACACGAGGCCATAGGTCACGGTCTTGAGGCTGACCTTGCTCAACATGGGCTATCTGTATTCTCACGAAAGACAGGACAGAAGATTGCATCCCCTCTTATTACCGTAATAGATGATTCAACTCTCTCAAAGAAAAGAGGCTCTTTCAGGTTTGATGACGAAGGTACATCTTCCCAACAGACCGTCCTAGTAGAAAATGGTATCTTAAAAAGCTATCTGTACGATAGACTAACTGCGCTAAAAGATGGGGTAAAATCAACAGGGAATGGCAGGAGGCAATCATACCAGTATCGGCCTATACCGCGGATGACCAACACTTTTATTATGCCAGGTACTATGTCCCCTGAAAAGATTATTAACTCTGTAGAGTATGGCCTCTTTGTGAAAAAAATGGGAGGCGGACAGGTAAATACTGTCACAGGTGATTTTGTTTTTGAGGTACAGGAAGGCTATCTTATCAACAAAGGAAACAGAGGAGAACCTGTGAGAGGTGCAACACTGGCAGGTAATTGGCCAGATGTCTTGGAATCTATAGATATGGTTGGCTCTGATTTAGGGTTTGCTATCGGGACATGTGGTAAGGATACACAAGGTGTTCCTGTATCAGACGGGTTGCCAACCATCAGAATACCCGAGATAGTAGTTGGTGGTGCAGTAGCATAATACTGTGTCAATTTGAACACAATCAATAGATAACAATCAACACATTCTCAGCCTTACACCCTTATTTTACAACATATTATCGCTGGCATCATGTTTGCTTATGTTTTAGATAATCATGCGACTCCAACGTACCTTAAAACAGGAAGTTTGCTTTGAAGGCATAGGACTTCACACAGGAAAGTTCTCAAAGGTTTGCCTTAAACCAGCACCAAGGGACATGGGTGTATTGTTCGTAAGAACAGACAAGGAGATGGTAATAAAGGCATCCATGGGATCTGTTATAGATACCGCCTTTTCAACTACTGTCGGTTATAATGGGGTAAAAATCAGAACCGTTGAACACATGCTTGCAGCCCTGTCTGGCCTGGGAATAGATAATGTCATTATTGAAGTCACCGGACCTGAAATACCTATCCTTGACGGAAGCTCAATGGAGCTCATAAGCATAATTCTCAAGGGAGGAATTGCAAAACAGGGCAAGAAAAGACCATGCATCAAGATAACACGTCCTATAGTCTTTACTGATGGTCACGCTGAAATTGCAGTTTTCCCCTATGAGGGGAGGCGGCTCACTTACAGAATTCATTTTAATCACCACCTGCTCGGAGAACAGCAGTTAAGCTTAGAACTCTCAGAAGAAGTCTTTGCCAAGGAAATAGCTCCAGCAAGGACTTTCGGGTTTCTCAAGGATGTCGAGTACCTTAGGGCAAACGGATTTGCAAAGGGTGGTTCTCTTGATAATGCGATTATACTCGGCAGTAATGGTATACTCAATCCATCCGGCCTGAGGTTCAAAGATGAGTTTGTACGTCATAAAATGCTCGATTTAATCGGTGACTTCTCTCTGCTTGGATTTCCTATTATCGGACATATCTTTGCGAGTAAATCAGGTCATTCAGCAAACCTGAGGTTTCTGAAAAAGCTCTCTGCCAATCGGGATTGCTGGGAAGTGCTATCAGAAACAGAACAGCAACCAGCCGTAATATATACTTAATTTTCCTATATTATCAATAGGTTATAAATTTTACTTGAATTTTTACCCGGAATTAAGTTTCACTATCATGGAAGACCGCAAAAAGAAGTGGCTGGAGAATTTCTTCTCCAGCCACAAATAGTGTTCGCACATGTAAAGGAACCTTATTTCTTCTTTGCGGTCTTCTTTGCCGGCTTCTTCGCTGCTTTTTTCTTTGTTGCCATTAACTGTTCACCCCCTTTCTATCCCGCTTACCTCTAAAGGTAACCGCGGGTGACTCTGAGTTCAAAGCCTCCCTATCAATGTAATTCTTTTACCTGATAAAAGTCTTTTGAGGTTTGCATCCCTCTTTTTCTTCTTAAGTTTATATTCGTCTTCATCGATAAGAGTGCAGTTGATCTTTATATCAAACCTTCTTTCTATCTCCTTAAGTTCCTTGGTAAGTGATGACATTGCGCCGATAACATAAAGATCGACAGTACTTACATCCTCACCTTCTGCATACGGACCATAAAGAACTGCAGCCTTCGCACCAGAAGCCCTCAACACTGCCTTGAGTGCACCCGGTAATCCGAGAGACTTTGTGATAAGATTTTTTAGTTCAGCAAAGAGCGGGGATTCTTTGTTTGCCTGAAAATACTTGAGGTTCACAATCTTCTCACTATTCACGATACCCATCTTCTCGAGGTTATCAAGTTCTCTTTTCACACCAGAAGGATTTTTTCTGAGAATTGTTGCTGTCTCTCTGATATAGAATTGTTCGTCCGGGCTGTTCAGAAGGAGCGATAATACATCAGCTCTTATCGATGATGAAAATAAACTCTTTAACATAGTATATGTTTATACCATAATAAATTCTATTTGTCAACAAAAAAATCACATTTAAGAACAAACAATGCATTTTAGTGAACAATTGTTGTTTAATGCTATTTTTTGAACAACTGTTCTAAAATTGTGAACTGTCACTTTACTGTCCATATAACCTTATCATCTTTCTGACTATTCTGAGATTATGCGAATCATCTGATTTTTTCTTTTTCGGTGTCTCAAGAATTAAAGGGATATCCCTGAACGTTGGATAGTGAATAAACTGAAACAAACCTTTTGAACCTATCTTTCCAAAACCAATATGTTCATGCCTGTCAACGCCTGATCCAAAATCTCCCTTTGAGTCATTAAGATGAATAAGTTTCAATTTATCAAGACCGATATATTTTTCTATATTATTTGAATATTTTTTTATGCCCTTATCATTTCTGATTTCATGGCCTGCAGCAAATGCATGGCAGGTATCAATGCATATACCTTCTATTAATGATCCCTTAACACCATTGATGATATCAGATAGGTTCTCTATCATTGACGATATATCCCCTTTTTTTCCGGCGGTATTTTCAATGAGAAGACCTGCATTCCATTGGCCCATTGCAGCAACCTCATTTAATGCATTAACTGCTCTTGACCTTGAAACATATCCATCATCTCCCGATGCACTTCCTGGATGAAGTATCACATAGTCAGCACCTATTGCATCAGCCCTGTCCATTTCAACAATGAGCATATCAATAGATTTCTTCTTTAGATCATTATTTCTTGATGCCATATTGATTAAATATGACGTATGAATATACACAGGTGAGACATCAAAATGTGTTTTCTTTGATTCAAATAGTACTGCTTCTTCTCGAGAAATCGATTTTACAGCCCATCCCCTGGGGTTATGAGAAAATATCTGTAATGTATTGCATCCAAGGGTATGCGCCCTCTCCACACTCCGATGTAATCCTTCTACAATTGAGGTATGGACACCTATCCTGCGCAACATCCTCATCTCTCAGAGACTCCAATTTTATAATTCCTTGATTCAATTCAAAAAAACAACCTCACCAACTAAAATATCATATATAGTATAATTTATTTTTCTATTGACATCCCTATAATAAATTATGCTAATGTATTTATAAAATTTATAGATATAGGAAGATTTTCTTATGGATTTTTTATATATGTTTTTTCCCGTATCCGGAGTAGAAACTTATATATTCATTCCTCCTCTTGTTGCTCTGGTAGTTTCATTCTTCACTTCTATGGGAGGAGTTTCAGGTGCATTTCTTCTGTTGCCATTCCAGGTGAGTGTGCTTAATTTTACAAGCCCGTCCGTAAGTTCTACGAATTTCGTCTATAATATTGTCGCTATTCCGAGTGGCGTCTACCGCTATCTCAAGGAAGGCCGCATGCCATGGCCTCTTACCTATGTAGTTATTTTGGGAACACTTCCTGGTGTTTTTATCGGATACTATCTCAGGGTTCTCTACCTGCCTGATCCGCAAGCCTTCAAGTTTTTTGTCGGATGTGTGCTGCTTTATATTGGTGTTCGCCTCCTCTATGATCTTACAGGTAAGGCAACAGCAGCAAAAAAACAGATGAAGGCGCTCGAGGACAAATTCAAAGAGAGAGCCAAACAGATTAAGGAACAACGAAGCAGCAAGATAGCTGCAGGACTTCCTCCTGAAGCAGTAGTAAAGACTATTTCTGCAAGTCTTAAAAAGATTGAATTTGAATTCTGGGGTGAAAGATTCTCATTCCCCACAATGCCCCTCTTCATTGTTGCCTTTATTGTGGGAATAATCGGAGGCACTTATGGAATTGGTGGAGGAGCAATTCTTGCACCATTCTATGTGGCAATCTTCCATCTGCCTGTTTATGCGATTGCTGGCGCTGCCTTAATGGGTACCTTCCTTACTTCTATTGCTGGCGTGTTTTTCTACAGTGTTATGCCGGCCCCACCAGGGTTAG
>JBGPQS010000046.1:0-8123 GCA_041489235.1 Thermodesulfovibrionia bacterium | reverse complement strand
TTTTATCAGCAAGCGCATAGATGATATCTGTATCAATAGCGACTGATTCTACTTTAAAACTCTTTTCCAGAGCAACTCCTCGTGTTTTTCGGCGATGTCTCTCCTGCCACTGCTACCGATACCAATAAAGGAGATTTTCTTTTTTTTGTGCCTTTTCTGTTGAATGTAACCTTCCATGGCCGTTCTCATAATTTCTGCAACACTTCTGTTCTCTTCTTTTGAAATCTCTTTGATCTCATTTAATAAATCATCGTCTGCAAATATTGTTGTTCTCTTCATAATAGACTCCTCTGTCATACGTATGATATATGACATAGGATGCCTTTGTCAATATATAAATGCACGGCATTGTATTTTATCTCCACGGGAAACAATATGAGTGGGTATCAGTCTCTTTTAATCTTTTTGCTGAATGTTCGGTATGTTTCCTTATATGTCCGCTCTCACGGTATGTGGCTCCGACAAATCTACTTCAGTCCTACACGAAAGCGGTAATTTTTGTAGCTGAGGATAACTCCCTCAGGGGTAATCTCCTCCAACTTCAGGCCTGCTGTCAGAGATTGACCTTCCCGCATCATTTGACCATTGATTTTCACCATTCGTGAAGTTGGATCTTCAGAATAAAGGAAAACAGAAATGACAAGGGCTGGCAGGCTCTGCTGTACGGGTAAGGGAAGCTCATTCAGGTCATATATTTTATTTTCTACCGGAGACATACTCTTATTGCCGGATTTCGACTCAGATGGCACATGGCTCACTATTGGGGTTTGGTATGGTACAGTTGAAGAACCTACAGATAATCCTCCTGTATCAGCCGTTGGCATTTGATTATCCTGGGTTTTTCTCTGTAAATCAGTTTTAGCCTGTACCGGCTGCTGTTGCTCTGCTGGTTTCGGTACAGTGAGTTCTGACTTAGGTGCAGGCCCTGCCGGGCTTGAGGAAAGAAGCTCTGCTCCCATTGACTCAAGCTGCTGCCCAGTTGTTGAGTGTGCAACTACAGGTTGTTTTTTTGATTGCCAGTGAACCAGCCACCAACCGAATAAAACTGCATTGAGCAACAGGGCAATCAGAATCAGATAAGGCCACAGCGAACGTTTTTTAGGCTCTTGAGCTATAGCATCCTGTGCCGTCAGCAGATCAGGTACAGTATTACGCTGACGTTCTTTAGCTGACTTTTTCAGGGCATCAAGAATATAAGACATCCTATTTATCCTCCTGCTTATCAACCAGTACCGGTTCTCTGCTGCCGACCTCGGTATTCAGGTGAATTATAGTTTGGGGCCCTACAATCCCATCAGGCACCAAGCCTTTTGCGAGTTGAAATTTCTTCACCTGTCTGACAAGAGTATTATCAAATATCAGGTTTTCTCCGGGTTGAGCTGTTCTGCCTTGAATGAGTGATAGTTGTCTGTCTAGCCACTGCACCACCATCCCTTTCTGACCCGGATGAATAGGACCCTTGTAGTCAGGCGGCATCTGCCACAGCATCATATAATCGCCAAGCCACTTCTTTTCGATCTCTTTGACGTCAACTGTCATGGTTTCGTTACCCAGTACAAGAATGGCAGTTTGCCCACGAAGTGCTGCCAATAAGGCATAAAATTCCCTGCCTTGCTCATCAAATAATTTCAACACTGCTGGCCTATTGAGAAGAAGCAGGCTGCTTAAACTACCCTGTGTTTCCAGACAGCCTAAGCCTTGAGCCTGAGCTTGCTGGCAGGCACTACCCTTGTCAGGGTTGTAAATAATATCCCACTGCTTTAATAGCGATTGATAGGCCATTTCCTTATTGCGTTGAATCGGTTTGTCAGCAGACCAGTCCGATAGTGATAACTGTGATTGTTCTATCATTGGTTCAGAAAAACTTTTTTGTTGAACAGGCTTAGGTGTAATTAATGCCGAAAGCTCTGTCCTGTGATTATAGTAAATCATTGCAAGCGTAGCTACGCACCCTATGAGTACCAAGCTCGCCAACACCCATTTAAATGTTTTCCTTTGCAGCCCCTGAGCCTTGGTTTTGCCGAATATCTCGTGTGCAGCTTGGGATAGTGTAGGTTTGTCAACCCGGTCCTGTCCCTGAACATATGCTCCAAGTAAAGCCCGGTCACAGAGCAGATTAATCAACCGCGGAATGCCACCACTCAATCGGAATAGTTTGCCAATAGTTGAAGGTGGGAATAATCTATTGCGCGTGCCGGCAACTGCGAGACGATGGTTTACATAAGCAGCGACTTCTTTCTTCGGTAGTGAACTTAGGTGGTAACGAGCAGTGATTCGCTGCGCCAGTTGTCTCAACTCCGGTCGTGACAACATGTCCTTGAGTTCTGGCTGTCCCAACATGATGATCTGAAGCAGTTTGCATTGATTAGTCTCAAGGTTGGTCAGTAACCGCACCTGCTCCAATACATCGATACTAAGATTTTGTGCCTCTTCGAGAATGAGTACTGTCTTACGACCTTGAGCATGGGCATCAAGCAAATGTGCATTAATGTGGTCCACAAAAACCTTAATGCTGGTATTGCCTTCAGGATAGTGGATGCCCAACTCGTCACAAATGGTGGCTAACAGTTCCTCAGCACTCAATTTCGGATTAAGGACAAAGGCTATGTCAGTGTTTTTAGGTATTTTCTCCAACAAGCAACGACAGACGGTTGTTTTACCAGTTCCTACTTCACCGGTAAGGAGGACAAACCCACCGTCACTGTGAAGTCCATATACCAGATGAGCCAGAGCTTCCCGGTGTTGATCACTCATATAAAGATAACGAGGGTCCGGCGCAATAGAAAAGGGAAGTTCAGTTAACCCAAAGTATTCACTATACATAAACGTCCATACCTTTGACTATAATCTGACAGGAACTCCTCTGGACTTCAGATACTCCTTTGCCTCTTTGATGGTATATTCACTGTAATGAAATATGGATGCTGCGAGTACTGCGTCTGCCTTTCCATCTGCAAGTGCCTCATATAAATGTTCGAGATTGCCTGCACCACCTGAGGCAATCACAGGGATAGATACACCCTCTGAAATTGTTTTTGTGAGTTCAATGTCATAGCCATCTTTGGTGCCATCTTTATCCATGCTCGTGAGCATAATCTCACCTGCTCCGAGGGCTCCCATGTATTTAGACCATTTTAGGGCATCGATTCCAGTTGGTTTTCTCCCTCCATGAGTGTATATTTCCCAAGTAACTTTACTTTTTAGGTTAAATGGAATAAAAAGTTCACTCATTTTAGGTGTATTAGCCCACAGAACAAATGGATGAAAGTCTTTATATCTTTTGATTACCCTTTTCGCATCAATTGCAACCACAATACATTGACTTCCAAACCTTTCAGATGCCTCTCTTATAAAATCAGGATTTTTAACCGCAGCTGTATTTATAGATACCTTATCGCATCCTGCCTTGAGAAGCTCGCGTATATCTTTAATGGTCTTAATCCCTCCGCCAACAGTAAGAGGCATGAAAACTTCTTCAGCAGTTCTCATGACTACGTCAATGATAATATTTCTCTTCTCATGGGACGCAGTAATATCAAGAAAAATAAGTTCATCAGCTCCCTGATCGTCATAGAACTTTGCATTTTCGACAGGGTCACCTGCATCTTTCAGATTGACAAAACTGACACCTTTCACTACCCGCCCATCTTTTACATCAAGACAAGGAATTATTCTTTTTGCAAGCACCTATTCTCCAAAAACTGTGATGAGTATAGATCTCTGAGACAGGGGATAGCCCTTGTCTCAGAATTATTCCTTTTCATTACTCATCACCAATTTAATTGCTTCTCTGATATCAAGCGTCCCTGAGTAAATAGCCTTTCCTGTGATTACTCCCCAGAGGTTTTTTATCTTCATAAGCTTTTTTATGTCATCAATTGATGAGACTCCGCCTGCTGCGATCACAGGAATATTCACGGCTTCAACTATTTTTTTTGTCTCTTCAATATTGGGTCCTGAAAGCGTGCCATCTCTTGTAATATCTGTATAGATAATTCCTGCTGCGCCTTTACCTTCTAAACGTTTTGCCAATTGTTTTGCATCAATCGACGTCACTTCTTCCCAGCCCCTCACCGCGACCATGCCTTTTTCAGCGTCAATGCCAATGAAGACTTTATCAGGATATTGACTGCAAGAATAGGCAACAAACTCAGGATCCTCAATTGCTGCAGTTCCTATGATGACCCGGTTAATACCTATTGAGAAGAGAGTCGAGATTGTATTGACACTCCTTATTCCGCCTCCTACCTGGAGAGGGATTTTTACTGACTGTCTGATTTTTATTATTGAATCCAGATTCTTCTGACTGCCAGAAAATGCACCATCGAGATCAACAATATGAAGCAGTTGAGCCCCACATGATTCCCATCTTTTCGCAGTTGCTTCAGGGTCATTTGAATAAGTAGTCACTGCATCTCTTTTGCCCTGGAAAAGCCTTACACACTGCCCATCCTTTAAATCTATTGCAGGAATAACAAGCATGCATTAATATAACATAAAGATATGAGAAGGATAATCAGAAGGTATCACTATATCACATTGGTCATAGTGTGCATTGTCCATTGTGCATTTTTCATAGCGATTTCTTATGCGGCCTCTTTCACTATCCCTGAGAAACTTGTCTATGACCTTACATGGACTGGGATTAAGGCTGGTACCGCATCTCTTGAGATACTAAACGACGGGGACAATATAAAAATTATTTCGACTGCTCAGTCAGCAAAATGGGTCTCTGTTTTTTATACAGTAGATGATAGAGTAGAAAGCACCCTTATTAAAAACCCGTCTCTGTCATTTATAGGGCAACCTGCGAATTATAGGCTCAAAATAAGAGAAGGCAGACACAGGAGGGATAAAGAGGTTATCTTTAATCAGGCTATTGGCAAAGTAACGTATATAAATCATCTTGATAAAGAAAAGAAGGAGTTTACTGTCCCTGCAAATATCCTGGACCCGCTAACGAGTTTTTATTACCTGAGAACCCTCGATTTAAAAGTTGGAAGGCCTGTATTCATAGATATATTTGATAACAAACAGATATGGAGTGTTGAGGTACAGGTATTAAAAAAAGAGAAGCTCGAGCTTCCCACAGGAACATTTGATACAATTCTTGTAAAACCACTTATGAAATCAGAAGGCATTTTTTACAGAAAGGGTGAGATTCTCATCTGGCTTACCGATGATAAGAAATATATCCCCGTGAAGATGCAGACAAAAGTTGTTGTTGGTTCTATTACAGCAATACTTGTCGGAGGGAATTATTGAAAATATCTCTTGTAATAACAACGTACAACAATCCCTCCGCCTTTAAAAAAGTGACTGAGAGCATTTTACACCAGACAAGGCTGCCTGATGAGGTGATCATCGCAGATGATGGTTCTGATGAGAATACTGCTCAGGGAGTAAAAAGTTTCTCTAAAGGTGCATCTTTTCCTGTGCTCCATGTATGGCAGGAAGACAAAGGATTCAGGGCTGCTAAAATCCGTAATGAGGCGATAAAACAAACATCAGGGGACTATATTGTTCTCTTAGATGGTGACTGTGTGGTGAACCAGCATTTTATATCAGACCATTTGAAACTGCAAGAAGAGGCATGTTTTATACAAGGAAAGAGGGTGCATGTCAATAAGGATGTCGTATCATTCTTTAATTATGAGCATGCCAATTCAATACCCACATTGATGAAAATGGCCCTGACAGGCAAGATTTCTAATGCTCATCATTTAATTCATCTTCCCCGTTCACTTTTCATTAAGAATAAAAAACTTAAGGGGATAAAATCATGCAATATGAGTTTTTTAAAAAAAGATATACTGGCGGTAAATGGCTTTAATGAGGATTTCACGGGATGGGGTGACGAAGATTCAGAACTTGCATGCAGATTTTTTAAATTCGGACTCATAAAGAAGGTGCATGCATCCATGGCAATATGTTTTCACCTCTGGCACCCAACGAACAAGACGAAAAACGATATGAACAAACAACTTTTTTCAGCATCAATTGCATCAAAAGATTATTTTTGCAAGAATGGAATTGTTAAGGAAAATTAACCCGGACACCCTTCTCTGGACAGGGTATCTGGGTATGTTCTTCTTTCTTCCGATAGCTACATCTCCAACAGTAATCTGTGGAGTTTTTGTGCTAGGTGTCTGGATTATTTCTGGAAAGTTTTTGAGAGATATCACCACATGGCAGAATTCCAAAATTGTACTCCCGGTGATAATCCTTATTGTTTTGCCATGGACTGGTCTTATGTACACGCCGCTGCCCGCTGATGGATTCCCTGTAGCCCTTAAGACTCATTACTGGTTATATGCTATAGCAATTGCGCCGGTTATCACTCCCCGGAGACAGCCTGATTTGATAATCAAGATGTTCCTTTTAGGGCTTTCTCTCAATAGCGCGATCTCAATACTACAATTTGCAGGATTAGTACATCTTAAAAAGGGGCTTGCAACCGGACTACTGGGAGGAAGTTCAGCGCACATCCCCTATTCATTGCTGCTTACTACAGGAATACTTATCGCATCCTTTTACTTTTTAAAGGCACAGTCGAAAAGAGAACGCTTGCTCTACATTTCTGCTATGATTCAGTATTTTGCTACTATAGGTTTCACCGGAGGGAGGAGTGGTTACGTAGCATTGATAGTCTTATCGCCATTCATCGTGTATAACATTATAGGGCAGCAGCATATAGTGAAGATACTCATTGTGAGTGTCATTGCAGTCTCTTTTTTATTTTCTTTTCCAGTGGTGCAATCCCGGTTTTTAAAGGCTAAAGAAGACATAGTGCTTTATACTCAGGGGAATGTGAATACATCAATAGGGTTAAGATTTCATATGTGGGAGATTGCATTATCGGAGATAAAGAAGAATCCTATTCTTGGAATAGGTACAGCAGGGTTTAAAAAGTCATGGGAACTTCATAAGAAAGATCCGTCACTTCCCTTTTACGATCATCCGCATAATAGTTTTCTCTATATGATGGTAAGTTTCGGTATAGTTGGGCTTGTTGCGTTTTGCACCCTTCTATTTGTGATGTTAAAAAGAGGATGGAAATGCCGTGATTCAGCCCTCGGGTTTGCAGTTTTTACTTTTACAACGGTCTTTATTGTTGGAAGTCTTACCGATACACAGGTGCTTCCATTCGCAACAGCAATAGCATTACCTCTTTTCACAGGGGTGTCTGAGGCATTACATGTTGCCTGAAAAAATTCTTTTATCAGTAGCCATTATTACAAAAGATGAGGAGAAAAGGTTGCCAGAATGCCTGAAAAGTGTTTCTTTTGCAGATGATATTGTGGTAGTAGTTGATTCAAGGAGCACGGATAGAACTGCAGAGATCGCTGAAGAGTTTGGATGCAGAGTTTTTATTGAAGATTGGAAAGGCGACGGTCTACAGAAAAACAGTGCAGTTAATAAATGCAAGCACGAATGGATTTTTCTTTTAGATGCAGATGAAAGGATATCAATTGAAGCAAAAGAGGTAATTGTGAAGGTGTTACAAAAACCAGAAGCAGATGCATATAGGTTTAAAAGGAAAAATTACCTCCATGGTAAATGGATGAAACACTCGGGTTACTGGCCGGATAGACAGGTATGTCTTGTCAAAAAAACCAAGGGCTCATTCCATTCTGTGGTACATGAACAATGGGTAACAAATGGACGAGTACAGGATTCAGATGCGCACATTGAACACTATGCCTTCTCAAACTATTCTGATATGCTTGAGACACTCAACAACTACTCTACTATTATTGCCAGAGAACTTTTTACCTCGGGCAAGAGGGTAACACCTTTGTCGCCTCTTTATCATGGTATTGGCATGTTTCTTAAAATCTACTTTCTTAAATGGGGTATTCTCGATGGGATGGATGGTTTGGTGACAGCATTAACCAAGGCAGGAGGATCATTTTTTAAATATGCAAAACTCCTTGAACTGCAGCGTGAAAACAAAGGGTAAAAAACAGAGACGCAGATTTTTTTTCATCTCTGGCACAAGACCTGAGGCAATTAAACTTGCTCCTCTTTTCACAGGTGTGTCTGAGGCATTACATGGTACCTGAAAAAATTCTTTTATCAGTAGCCATTATTACAAAAGATGAGGAGAAAAGGTTGCCAGA
>JBGPQS010000045.1:0-8146 GCA_041489235.1 Thermodesulfovibrionia bacterium | reverse complement strand
AGATACCAGCTTTCTGTATGTCCACCTTGAATGCCACCTCTTTTTTATCATATGTCCAGTTCCTAGCCATGCTGGTAAGGCCACGGACCTTTTTTAATCTCTCCATCACATCATAGCCGATCGAATCAATAATCTTTGTGTCAGGTCCGCTGATCATAATGTCTATCGGTGCCTTTATCGATGAGATGGCAGTTGCGCCGTAATCATAGACGTCCACACTCTTTAGACCTGCGATCTTTCTGAATTCCTCCCTGAATCTATCCTCTATCTGCCAGATGGAATCTTTCCTGTGGAACCTGTCAACAAGATGAATCGCTATATTTCCTTGCTGCGGAATCCTTCCGCTCCCAAAACTTATGACACCTGGTTCTGATCCAACCATTGTAGAAATCCTTTCGACCCCTGAAGTTTTCGTGATTATGGATTCCATCTGGTTTAATATCTCCTCGGTCCTTGAAAGGGATGTATTCGAATCAGTTTCAAAAGCCACTTTTACAATACCTACATCCATGGGAGGTGCAAGGGATCTCCCTATAAGAGGCATCTCCTCCACGCTCACAATTAGGACTATTGCAGCACCGAGTAGAAAAATCACTTTGTGTCTCAGTGCAGTGTCGAGCAACCTGACATAAAAGTCCCTGATAGGCGAAATAAGGTATCGGTCGAAGAGCTGCACTATTTTTTCAAGTCTATTCTTTTTAGATTCAGCCCTCATGATTAGCGGTGCAAAGAGGGGTATGACGGTAACGGATACGATATAAGACGCCACAAGGGCAATGCTGAGCGTAACTGCCAAGGGTCGTAAGACGGTCTGGACGTAGCCGCCAATGAAGATAATGGGAAGCAGAACCATTATAGTCGCATACGTGCCGGAAAATATGGCGAGCATTACCTCATCTGTGCCGCCCAAAATAGCAGTTTTAAAATCCTCCCCATTCTGGTGGTACCGCCGCTCGATATTCTCGATCACCACGATGGCATCGTCAAGGAGAATTCCAACAGCGATGATAATTGCAGTAAAGGTAACCATATTGAATTCTGATCCAATGAGATACATGACTGCAAAAGTCATCAAATAGGTAAAAGGGATAGAAATGGCGGCAATCATCATACCCCTTATGTCTGCAAGAAAAAGGAAGATGACAATCACCGTCATGATGATTGCATCTCTTAGCGCATCAATCATGTTGCCCACGCCTCTCTCGATCAGGTCTTTTTGAGTATCCGATATTTCAAAGTGAATCATGGAATACTTTGACTTGAGAGATGGCAATTCCTTTTCAACAGCCCTAATGGTATCCAAGCTGTTGCCCTCATGAGAGCGAAGGATGTTTATGCCGATGGAGGGTTTACCATTCCCGTGGTAAAGAGACTGCCTCTCCTGGTGGGCAGGCTTCACATCCGCTATATTCTTTAGACGAACATCTCCATTCCCGATATGTGCAATAACAATGTTGTCAGCATCCTCTATTCTGGTGAGTTCGCCTTGCGTTTTAAGAATGTACTGGTCTTTCTCTCTGATGATCAATCCATTGGGAATATTGAGATTCTGGCTGGCTATAGCAGATATAACCTGCGTAAGATTGATGCCATAGCTGTTCAGAAGATCGGGTCTTATGGAGATCAAAAGCTCCGGGTTATACCCGCCGAATACCTCCACATTGGCAACATTAGCGATTCTCAGAAGGTCTTCCTTTAGGTTGTTATCAGCGAGCTGCCTTATCTTTGGAAGGTCATAGGGAGCGTTTTCCTTCGGTGTGAGGGATAGCGTTATCGTAGGCTGTGTCGCTGTACTTATCTTGAATATCTGCGGAGGTCTGATATCCGTCGGCACCTGTCCTTCAATCCTTTTCAAAGCATTTGCCACATCCGTTGCAGCAGCCTCAAGGCTCTTGGTATACTCAAACTCTGCGGTAATTGTAGTTATCTCATCCTTTATTGAAGAGGAAACCCTCCTTACCTGATCGATCGTGTTAATCTCTTTCTCAACCAGTCTTGTCACCTTATCTTCGACGTCTTTGGCTGATGCTCCAGGATAGAATATCAAAACTGTGAT
This sequence comes from Thermodesulfovibrionia bacterium, assembly GCA_041489235.1. Taxonomy (GTDB): domain Bacteria; phylum Nitrospirota; class Thermodesulfovibrionia; order Thermodesulfovibrionales; family SM23-35; genus VGWZ01. Next base: position 6,090 of record JBGPQS010000045.1, on the reverse strand, counting down.
CTGAGGATAATCTGTGTCAGGAAACAGGTTTATAGGCATCTTCTTAAAGCCAAGGATTCCGATAATGGCAATAAGAAAGATAAGGGATACAATAAGATGGGGTCTTTTAAGATATCTGGCCGTAAGGCTCATTTTGAACTCCCTGAAGACTTCGATGGGACTACAGTCATGCCAGCCGAAATCCTGAGGAGTTTTCCTTCATCACCTGTAATAACCCTATCCCCATTTTTGATATCGCCTTTCACGCATGCGTTTTCACTATTCTTACCAAACACCTGAACAGGGACCACCTTAACTATTGAAGGGCCGCTTACCTGTCCTGTAGTGGTTTCAGCTTTAAAAACAAAGTTTCCACTTTGAGTTTCAAGAAGAGCATTGAGCGGTATTACCATCCCTTTATCGGTCTTTCCTGTTATGACATCCACACTAACTGCCCCGCCCGAGATAATGTTAAAAGGTTGTTTAGGTGTATCTATTTCTATGGTTCCGAGGGTGCCCAATGTAACGGCAGGGTATACCTTGGTTATAGCAGCCTCTAACCTGCTTTTACCATCTGATAGTATGACCTGACCGCCTTTTTTCATGAGTGGCATCTCTGCCCCCGGTATTTGTACCATGACTTTAAAATTGGAGGTGCCTTCAACTCTGAGTACTGGTTTTCCCGGGATTGCGAGGTCTCCTGACTCCTGAAGTCTTTTTGTTATCACTCCATCAATGGGAGAGTGAAGTCGTGCATACGATGTCTCCACTTTTGCGGCATTATAGACATTGTTTAATGCCTTAATCTTTTCTTCGATGCTTTTTACCTGTGCATACGTAGAATCCCTCTGCGCTTTTGACCTTTGAAGTGCTTCAAGTGAAATAGCTTTCTCTTTATAAAGCATTTCGTCTCTCTCATAAATTGCCTGTTGGGTTTCATAGACACTTCTTGCACCTGCCAGCTGGGATTCTGCCGAAGATATTTCCAGTGACTGCGCTGACTCTTTTTCTTTCAATGCGCTATCATCTATGTGCACAAGGAGTTGCCCTTTATGGACCCTGTCACCTTCCCTTACATTTACAGAGAGTATATTGCCTGTAATTCTCGGTGCTACATCGGCATAATTTAAAGGCATTATTGTTCCAAGATAATGTGAAGAGATACTGATATTGCCGTCCTTTACCTCCGCTGTTTCAACGGCCAATGGATAAGGAGCCATAGTTGGTGTATTGGCTATGGAGCCTTTCTTTTTTTTCACAACTATCACTGCGCCAACAATTAAAAGGAGCATCACTACAATTGCAATTATCTTTTTCATCTTTTCACCTCAATAGTTCCTGTTGCCTTTTTAATTTCTGTTATTGCTGAATTGTAATCATAAAGTGTTTGATAGTAATTAGCGTTTGCAAGGCTCATGGCTGACTCTGAAAGAAGAACATCGGTTATTGTTCCAGCACCCGCCCTATATTTTAGTTCCTCAATCCTCAGCGTCTCCTCTGATTGAGCAACTGCTTTTTCTGCCACAGTGAGTTTTTGTTCTGCCTCTCTCAATAATGACAGGGCATTGTCTACCTCAACTCTTGCTTTTAGTTTTGCATATCTCAATTCCTCTTCAGCCTTTTGATATAAAGCCTTCTCGCGCCTTACCTCAGCCGAGATAATGCCTGCGTCAAAAAGGTTTATGGATGCTATGACGCCTGCTTCCCATACTTCCTCTCTTTGATTGAACCCTGCCCCTGCCCTATTACCAAAATTACCAATGAGGGAAACAGATGGATACCTCTTGGAAGATACAACATCTATCCTAATTTTTGACTGTTCCACCTTTTTTGAGAGGGCAACAATATCAGGCCGGGAAGTAAGTAGCACATCAACATTCTCAACAACAATCTTTTCCTTTGCTCTTAAGCTGCCAGTAACATCTCTTATATCCCTTACATCCACACCCATGAATAGTGCCAGTGTATTCATCAAGCGACTTATCGCCTCATCTGTTTTTATGAGGTTTTGCATTTCCGATGCGAGCTGGACATCAACCCTAAGTAGTTCTACTTCTGCAGCCCTCTCTGCCTTCACGAGAAGTTCAACATTCTTCTTCTGTCTCTCAAGTGCTTCAACTGATTTTATGTTTGCATCCTTCACCTTTTTGAGCTGAAGGATTTTATTAAATGTATTGGTGACATTAGCAATAAGGTCTTGAATGGTAAATTCATTTCTGGAAGATTGTATAACCTTTTCTATTTCAGAGATGTTCACCTGTCCTGCGAGCCTCCCTCCTTCATAGATGGGCATCCTTAAATTGAGGTTCCAAGAGTATACTTGATCACTGAATTTTGGTTGAATCTTTGGGCTTTGCGCAGGGATGTAAGGTATATCCTGGTTCTCCTTGAAGTATGAAGCACTCAGGTCAAGCCTTGGAAATAGCGAACCTTTTGAAATGTTCAAGGCCTCCCTGGATACTTCAATATCAAGGTTAGAAGATTTAATCAAGGGGCTTTGTTTTAACGCAATATCTATACACTCATTGAGCGTCAGTGTTTTTTCTCCATCAGCATAAGCAATACCTGACTCTGTAAGAATAAGAAATGTTATTACCGTGAGAATCTTTAGTTTCATCTTCCTCAATTGTTCACTACTTGCCTATTCTTATAGTTTCTGCTGGAGATTTATAGCTGAATGTCAACTTTGAGTTGATAACTAGTTCTGTTCCACTGGTGGACATCCCAAATACCTTCCCCTTTCTACCGCATTTTCTATGAGATCAAAAAACTTCTCCTGCTGCTCCCTGTCCAAAATGGTCTTGCTTCCAAGAATGTGTATGACTAATTTCCTCTGCATCTCTTTCTGCATCCCGCTTATTTCAGCGATAGTGGCTTCAATAGCCTTTGTATCAGGGCTATCTTCACGAATAAGAGAGATTAGATCCTTCCTTTTTTGGGCTATCTCACGCCTTATACTGTCTGTCTCCGCACGAAATGATATTGCCTTTTCCTTCATTGTATTCAACTGCTCCGGCTGCAAAGAAATCTCCTCAAATAAAAATCTGTTCTTCTGAATCTTGAAGCCAAAAGGAGAAAGCCAGTATCCGGATTGCGTGTAGTAGAGGTATCCTGCGGTTGCAAGAAAAGAAAGATTTAATAGAAGGGAAGCGATAAGGAGAAACCTTAACCCTTTACTTTTCATTCCTTACCTCCATCATTGAAAGATATATGCCACCAACTGAGTCAGGTGGCACAGCATCAAAGATTTCAATAGAAAAGGAAGAGGTAATATTTTCTGCCCTTTGAGGCATAAGACTGATCATCATGAAACTGCCTGAGATTATTCCTGTGATGATTATCACTATGACCACAATCATTTCTGCAACTCTCACAAAAAGGGGAATCAGTGAAGATCCTCTTGGCCCGCATTGATTTACATTCGCCATTACTCTCGTATCAAATCCATATGGGGCATTGAACTTTTCTGCATTGACAAAAAGCTCGTGCAAGCTTTTCATCTCCTCTAATTCCCTGCTGCAACTGCTACATTCATTCATGTGAGATTCGAGTAATACTTTTTCGTCCATACTTAACTCACCGTCAATATATGATGATATAATCTTCTTTGATTTTAAGCATTTCATCTATACCTCCTAAAAATTAAACGGCTAACTTTTAGTTTTGTTCCATAAATTCTTTCATTAGTTTCTTCAATTCTTCCCTTGCCCGTGATATCCTTGACTTTACGGTCCCCATGGAGATATCAAGAACCTCTGCGATATCTTCATAAGACAGCCCTTCGATTTCTTTCAGAATAATGGCCGCCCTCAGTTTTTTGGATAACCTTTTCAGGGCTGCCTGTAGAGCATATCCAGTCTGTTTGGATTCATATAGTCTTTCAGGAGAAGGGATATCAGACGGAAGTTCAGCAGAAAAATCGTTTCCATCTTTTGACTTTCTGAACAGTGAATCAAAGATTGGCCTCCTTTTATAGTCAATGCATGTGTTGACTGCGATGCGGTAAAGCCAGGTATAAAATGATGCTTTGGGTTTAAAGTTCTTCAGGTTCTGGTAAGCCTTTATGAATGTATCTTGAGCGGCGTCCTCTGCGTCATGCGTGTCTCCGAGCATATACAGGCAGAGGTTGAAAATCCTGTGCTGATACTTCAAGACAAACTGCTCAAATAAAAATGCATCGCCCTTTTTGAATCTTTTTATAAAAGAGGATTCGTCTAAGATTTCGTTCATTTGATAATTATATAATATCACTGAATATGTAGGTAGAAAGCCCATTTTAAAAATTGTTAACTTGAGACTTTTAAGGCGGTAACACAGGTTCAAATCCCGTTGGGCCAATGAAATCAGAGACTTGATGACTTTCATTCAATCCTCGTTCAATGAATGCTTTTGAAGCCTTAGTTTTCAATAATTAGAGTGAGTTCGAATCTCACCCCCTCCGCCATATCTTTCTTTTAATTTCATACACTTACCTTTTAAAAATACCGTCAACAAACCGTCAACAAGATTACTTGCAGTATTTTGGTTCAAGCCTTACTTTAAATTCCTTCTATGAGCAAACCAAAAGCCCATTAACCCATTTATGGACCCCCCGACAAAGAGTAATCTATCCCCTCCCCCAAATTCCCCTAAAACTGTGTCAGAATAAAACCGAATACATAAGGAGTATTTATGTCATTTAGTGGTTGGCAAAAAGTAACTATAAATACCCCTACAGGTACAGTTGAGGGGATAGCCCCTGTGATTATATCGGCAAGTAGAGCAACAGACATCCCTGCCTTCTATGCCGATTGGTTCATGCACAGGCTGAGGACAGGGTATGTCAAATGGATTAATCGGTTTAATGGTCAGTCGAGACTTGTCTCCTTTGAGAAGACAAGGGCAATAGTGTTTTGGACAAAGAATGCAGACCCTATGATGAAGTATCTGCCCGAGCTCGATACAAGAGGAATCAATTACTATTTCACCTTTACCCTTAATGATTACGAGAAAGAAAAATTAGAACCTAAAGTCCCTCCTTTACAGCAGAGGATAGATACTTTCAAGAGGCTATCCGATACCATCGGCAAGGGAAAAGTGGTATGGAGATTTGACCCATTGATTCTGACTAATACCATAACAGTTGATGTCCTGCTTGATAAGATTTACGGAATCGGAAAGCAGATCCACACACATACAGAGAAGTTTGTTATCAGTTTTATTGATATTAACCTGTATAAAAAAGTCCGTCAGAATTTAGTAACAGCAGGGTTCAGGGATTGCAAAGAATTTACCCATGAGAATATGACAGGGATAGCCAAAGGGTTGCAGGAAATAAACAAGGAGTGGAATATCAACATAGCAACCTGTGCTGAAGCTACGGATTTATTTGCATACAGGATTAACCACAACAAATGTATTGATGATGAACTCATGATTCGGCTATTCAGACACGATAAGGAATTGATGGATTTCTTGGGGTATGTGCCTCCAAAGGAAGGATTACTACCCTTTATAGAAGCCAAAGGGAAAAGAACAAAAGTCCTGAAAGATTTAGGGCAAAGGAAAGACTGTGGTTGTATACCGAGTAAAGATATAGGGCAATATGATACCTGTATTAATGGGTGCATCTATTGCTATGCGAATGCTTCTCCGAGAATAGCTCAGATGAATTATCAAAAGCATAGAAGCAAGGGAGAGTATTGTGAGACAATCTTGTGTGATTGAGGTTATCTTATAAGAATTAGACAATGAAAGGAGTGCTAAGATGAGCTTAGAAATGGTTAAAAATTTTATGAAAGAAGTCGGTTGGGGATTTCTGGCAACAAGTGACGGTAATAAGGTAGGGGTTCGACCTATGGGAAGCTGTGTATGGATGGACAATGAACTTTGGGCTGCAACTGGAGATGGGAGAGAGAAAGTCTTTCAACTCAGGAAAGTTCCCTATGCAGAATACTGTTTCAGCGACAGGGAAGGAAAACACGTCAGGATTGCAGGACCTTGCACAATTAGCACTAACAATGATGACAAATTGAAACTGTATGAAGCCGTTCCTATTCTCAAAAAATATTACAAAGACCCATCTGACCCTAAATATGTTGTTATTCGAATGAAGCCAGAACGCATAAGATT
>JBGPQS010000044.1:0-8209 GCA_041489235.1 Thermodesulfovibrionia bacterium | reverse complement strand
GTGGGAGGGCATTGCATTTCTTGCATTCTATGATAGTGAAGGGGTGACAATACTCCATTCAAATGAAAAACTTATCAACACAAGGATAAATACAAGTAAACTGGCATCAACTCTCAATGCGGGGAACCCGGAATTTTCATATATGGTTCTTGGAACAGGAGAGAATGTTTTTATTCTGGATACTCTGGTGGTGATCCAGAGGAAAGAAGGAGTTTTAAGAATTGCCCTTCATGCGTATCCATCTCAGACGATTATAGAGAAAGCAAGAGTATTATTTATAAGTGTTTCGGGTATGCTTGTATTGTTCTGGATTATCACGATTCTGTTTATACGATCACTCAGGAAGAGACTGAAATTGGAGTCACTTATCGCTCATAATGAGAGGATGGCAATGTTAGGAAGAATGGCATCAGTACTTGCTCATGAAATAAGAAACCCCCTTGGAAGCATAAAAGGATTTGCGCAGTATTTAAAGGAACATTTGGGGAAGACTGATGAAAGGATTGAAAAAAGCATTAATATCATCATTGATGAATCAAACAGACTCGAATTGCTGACAGAAGATTTACTCATATATGCAAGGATAGATGAACTCAGGACAGAAAAAATTGATGTCATATCATTAATTCGCGATGTAATAACCTCGTTAGCGGTAAAGGAGAGGGAAATACTCATAAATTTCAACTTGCCCGAGAGATTAATGATTGTATCTGATAAAGAGAAACTCAGACAGGTGATTTTTAATCTCCTTCAAAATTCTATTGATGCGATCGGGAGCAAGGGCAAAATATCGTTATCGGTGAAAGAGGATGATCATTTTGTTGAGATAACGGTATCTGATACCGGCAAAGGTATAGGACGTGATGAAATCGAAAGGATATTCACACCATTCTATACCACGAAAGTGAGAGGCACCGGCCTTGGTCTTGCAATTGTAGATAAACTGGTAAAAGTACTTGGAGGAAGTATAAGGGTAGAAAGTGAGCCGAATCAGTATACTACATTTATAATGAGAGTGCCGGATATTAAAAGGGTTGATACCCTCTCCAGAGGGAGTGGTGAATAAGAAGAATTTTAAAATTCTTGTCGTTGATGATGAAGAACATTTTCTTTCGCTGTTGTCAAATGTTCTTGATGAAGAAGGGTATAGTGTAAAAACTGCAAATAACGGAGAAAAGGCACTTCAGATCCTCGAACAGTACACTCCTGATTTAATTCTCACTGATTTGAGGATGCCTGAAATAGACGGACTTCGTTTAATGGAGACTGTCAAGGCAAGGCATCCCGATATAGATTTTATCTTTATCACCGCTTTTGCAACTGTTGAAAGCGCAGTTGATGCGATGAAAAAAGGTGCGATAGATTATATCACTAAACCCCTGAAGAACCTTGCTGAGTTGAGAATAATAGTTTCACGTGTTTATGAAAAGGGACGTCTTTTACAGGAGAACATAGCACTTAAAGAAGAACAGATTGCATCTCTCCCACCGCTTGATCTTATTTTTTCAGGGATTGATAGGGTTTATGAAGAAGTCAGGGCAGTGGCAACTGCAGACACAACGGTAATCCTCTATGGCGAGACGGGGACCGGCAAAACTCTTGTCGCAAAGGTAATCCATATACTCAGTGGGAGAAAAGGGTTATTTGTGACGGTAAACTGTGCAGCGATTCCGGATACCCTTCTTGAATCTGAATTTTTTGGCTATGAAAAGGGTGCGTTCACCGGTGCAACGTCTACTAAAAAGGGTAAATTTGAGCTTACTCATGAAGGCACAATATTTCTTGATGAGATCTCTGAGATGACAACCAGTTTACAGGCAAAACTTTTGAAGGTTCTACAGGAGAAGAGTTTTGAAAGACTTGGTGGCATCGAATCTATAACGACAGATGCGAGGGTAATTACCGCAACAAATAGAGATCTTACACAACTTGTCAGAGAAGGTCGTTTCAGAGAAGATTTATATTACAGGCTTAATGTGTTTCCCATTCAGATACCACCTCTTCGTGAACGCAGGGAGATTATTCCAAAGATTGTTCACTACATGATGAACAAGATAGCAAGAAAACTTGGAAGGCATAGTACAGGCATTGCCGAAGATTCTATGAAACACCTGATCTCTTATCCCTGGCCTGGCAATATCCGTGAGCTTGAAAATACCATCGAAAGGGCAATCATACTCAGCAAGAAGGACATCCTTCACATACCACTGCCTGAAATGGACATAAAAACAGATAGATTTGAAGATTTAACTATAAGAAACATGGAGAAAAAGACGATCGAGGCTGCTCTTAAAAAGGTATCTGGTAATCGAAGGCGAGCAGCAGAAATGCTTGGTATCTCTCTACGGGCACTTCAATACAAAATAAAGGAATATAATATTTCTGAAGGCATAGCTATGTAATGCAAATATTGCATTATCGATGCAAAGCTTGCATTTAAAAATTATATGTGAAATGGTAAAACATATTGGAAATAAAGACTTTTCTGTCTGGCATGCGAAATGCTTTATGTGTCAGGTAGGAAAGGAGGTGAAAGGAATGAAAAGGACATTAGTTATAGGATTGGCAGTTGCCCTGGTATTTATCATCGCTGCTGGAGCGATGGCTTTTGGACCAGGGTATCATAAAGGGACAGGGCCATGCTATGGTGCAGGGAGCAATCTTACGCCTGAGCAGTCACAGAAGCTTGCCGAATTCAATAAGGAGATAGTGCCCCTTCGCCAGAAAATGCATCAGCTCATGACCGATGTAAAGACCTTGCATGCTCAGCCAACACCTGATTGGAAAGCAATCGCTAATAAAGAAAAAGAGATAGTAGACGTCAGAACTGAGATTCATAAAAAAGCAACTGAGGCTGGGGTTGCAGGTTTCGGTCATTGTCTCCACGGACATGGCATGGGTAAAGATGGGAACATGCAGAGCGGCGACAAAGGAACAGTAAAATAGGCTTTAAGCCTGATACGTTAAGGAGGAGGAGCGTACTATGAAAATAAAATTAGTTTACGGAATTACATTTATATCGCTCCTCCTTTGTTTTTGCATGATACAAGTTTCTGAGGCAGCAGATTCAAATAGTGAAGGATATGATGAAAACACCGAGATTACAATAACGGGAATGGTAAAAGAAGTCATTTTAGCTGAGAGAGGATCTGTGATCCTGATTATCAACTATAAAAATAAAACTTACCACATCACCATCGCGCCAAGATGGTATCTTTATAAAAACAATATCGAGTTCCGAAATGGCATGGAATTAGAAATTACAGGTTCGAAATTTCTTAGTAAAGAAGGGACGTTTTATATCAGCGCAAGAAAAATAAAATTTACAGAGAGTGAAAAGACTATAGAATTAAGAGATTCTCATTGTAAACCTATGTGGCGGAGGATGCATTAAAAAAGAATGTTGTGAGATCAAGGTGGTACTACTAAGGGTTTCTCTTTTTTAATATAAGGATCTCAAAGGCAAGTGCAGCCATTGATGCAAGTTTTAACAAATAATTGACATCTGCATTGAGAACAGAATTGTTGCCATTATCAACATACAGAAGTGCAACGGTCTTTTCTCTGAGAGTAACAGGGAGCAGTAATGCATCCTGAGGTGTGCCTGAAAGAATCCTTATAAATGGTTCATTACTTTTTATATTAAGGACCGGTCCTCTGTAAAAGCTTTTGTTTTTTATAACCTCGGAAAAAATTGACAATTTTTCCTCTGTTGTTTCAAATCTCTCTATATCAAGACCCCTTGCTTTCCACCCCATGATCTTTTGATTTCTTATGATGAAAATCGCAACTCTCGATGCTATCTTATATGCTTCCTGTAAAAGTATGCCTGCTATCTCTTCTGTATCCTTTACCTCGGTAAAGGCATCTTTTAGTTTGTCGAGGGAAACTGTTTCAGCTTTGGTCTCAGGGCTGAACCTATCTGTGAGACTGATATATCTCAGAGCGCGTTTTATTCCATAATACTTTTCAAATGTAAGAAGGAGTCTCAGTTCTGTTATTGCATAGGGGACGATGTCAAAACCAGTTAAGAACCTCATTTCGTCGAGTTCTTTTAAATTTGCTGGGTCGAGCATTGCAGCATAGAGTCTGTTGCGGACTTTCTTGAAGGGGAGGATTTTATATTTTTCTATAATGTCATTACTTATGGAATTAAGTATTTCCTCTGGTATCGAAGCGATTATTTCAGATGATATTGGAGGCACCCTGAAATATTTCCCAAGAAATTTTGTGAGCTCATCTTCTTCCAGGATCCTGAGTTCAATTAAATTTGTACCAATCCTGCCACCAAATACTACCTGTCTCTTAAGCGCGAGGTCCAGTTGTTGCCTTGTGATGAGTCCTTCCTTAACTAAAGCCTCTCCGAGTTTCATACCTCTATATTATACTTTTTCTATTCTCGGGAATAAGTGAGAACCTTTTCTTATCTTCTGCCCGGGCTTCAGCCCTTCCCATGCAATGTGTATCGCATTGCCGATTTCTTCATCAATCCCGAGTTGCAGCCAGATTTTTTGTCCCGTATCGGGCATAAAGGGATACGCATAAATTGCAATAATTCGTAGTGTTTCAGCAAGAGTGAAGAGCACACCTGAGAGTTTATTGATATTCTTTGTCTTCCACAGATTCCACGGGGCTTCATCTTCTATTAATTTGTTTGCATCATTAATTGTGTCCCAGATTTTATCAAGGGCATGACCAAATGATAATCTTTCCATGGCATGATCAAATGCCTCATTCATATTTTCTGCAAGGTTTTTAAGGTGAATTTCTCTCTGTAAATCTACTTCTCCATGAATATCATGTAATCCTCCCTTACCCCCCTTTAGTAAAGGGGGGCAGGGGGGGATTTTCCCTTCACAATATTTTTCAATCATTGTCAGTGTTCTGCTGAGAAGATTTCCAAGGTCATTTGCAAGATCATTATTAATACGCTTTATCAATGCCTGTTCAGAAAAATCACCGTCGAGCCCAAAGGGGACTTCTCTAAAAAGGAAATACCTGAAGGCGTCTGACCCGTATTTATTGACCATCTCATTTGGGTCAACAACATTCCCAAAAGACTTGGACATCTTCTTCCCGTCAACAGTCCACCATCCATGTGCAAAGATGTTCTTTGGCAAAGGTATGTTAAGTGCCATAAGCATTGTTGACCAGTAGACAGCATGTGTGGTAAGGATGTCCTTTCCTATCAGGTGATGCTCAGGAGGCCACCAATATTCAGAGCCGAGAGCGGAGAGCCGAGAGTCAAGATTTGAGGGGTGGATGTGGGGATTTGCAAGATAATCTATTGCTGAGTAGTAATTTACAAGTGCATCAAACCAGACATAGGTAACAAAGTTATCATCGAAAGGAAGTACTATGCCCCATGAGAGTCTCTGCTTCGGCCGTGATATGCAGAGGTCGCCAAGCTGGTTGTTTTTTAAGAATCCGAGAACCTCGTTTTTCCTTGCCTCAGGAAGGATATATGATGAATTTTCCTCAATGTAGTTTATGAGTCTTTCCTGGTACTTTGACATCAGGAAGAAATAGTTCTCCTCTGTAATGTGCTCAACAGGTCTTTTACACTCCGGGCATTTCCCCTCTATGACTTCCTTCTCTGTCCAGAATCTTTCATCCGGTATGCAGTACCATCCTGAATAGGCTCTCTTTTCTATCTCGTTCTTTTCCCATAGCTTTGTGAGGAGCGATTGAACAGTTTTTACATGTTCTGGATCTGTAGTGCGTATGAACGCATCATTGTGAATAGTAAGCTTTGTCCAGAGGGATTTGAAATTTTCAACCATCAAATCAGCATGTTCTTTTGGTGGCATGCCCTTTTCCTGTGCTGCTTTTTCGACCTTCTGTCCATGCTCGTCAGTACCTGTTAAGAAAAATACTTTTTTTCCTTTTAACCTGTTATATCGTGCGAGGATGTCAGCAGCTACGGTTGTATAGGCATGGCCAATATGCGGTATATCATTGACATAATATATTGGCGTGGTGATATAAAACTTATCTGTCAATTTCCGTGAAACCTTCCTCTGCGTCTTCTCCTGCGCCTGTGTTTTCCCTGATATTCTTGCTTTGCAGATTGAGGAGCAGGTGATGGTGAGCCAGTCTCACGCTGGGCAAGAGGCTCGTTTACTTCTGGAGGTGAGTCGCTTGCGGCAACAATCATTCCAAATGCTTCTTCATCCTCTGAAATTGATATGGAGTTTTCCTCTGTCAGAGCTGTATCTTCTTGAGACAGTTCACTATACTCAAATCCCAGACAGCACATGAGCCTTCCACAGACTCCGGATAGCTTGCCTGTGTTCAAAACAAGTTCCTGTTTCTTTGCCATTTTGATAGAAACAGGTTCAAATGATGTCAGGAATTTCATGCAGCAGAGTTCTCTCCCGCATATTCCCATGCCACCGACTATCTTTGCCTCGTCTCTCACACCAATCTGTCTCATTTCAATCCTTGTCTTGAATTTTGCCGCAAGATCTTTTACAAGTTCCCTGAAGTCAATTCTCTTTTCTGCAGTGAAATAAAAAATAATTCGTTTTTTGTCAAGGGTAACCTCAGTGCAGATAAGCTTCATCGGCAGTCCTCTTGCCATTATTCTCTCAAGGGAATACTCCCTTGCCTCAGTTTCGAGATTTTTGTTTTCCTGGCTCTGGTGAAGATCTTCCTCCGTTGCTTTACGAATAACTTTTTTCAATTCTCTGTCAGGGTCTTCCAGTGAGTGGCGACCTAAGATGACGTTCCCTATACTGAGACCAAGTTCAGACTCCACCACAACGAGGTCACCTTCTTGTACTTCTACTCCGTTTACCTCGAAGTCGTATATCTTTCCGCAGGATTTAAAACGTACTCCTATTACTTCAGGCATTAATAATGTCCTTTGTTTTCCTCAGCAGAGAACCCGTATAGTTCCATGTGAGGGATTTATTTAAATTAAAATTAAAATATCCCTTTAAGGTATTCAGATTTTGATAGTTTTCTATTATAACCTTTAAATCCATTGAGCTGCTCAACTTCTTTACAGAGTCTATAAGATCTGAGTTGATGAGTTTCTTTGTATCCCGGGTTATCTTTAGTATAGCTGCATCTCGGAGGAAGACGAGTAAAAGATCAAACCACTTTTCCATCTCTTCTTTTGAAGTCCAGCCATCTTTTTCTGTATTCAGCATCCCCTGGATCATTTGTATAAACCATGTCCTTTCTTCGATAAGATCTCCTGAGATCGCGAGACCTGGTCTTCCCATTGAAAGTCTCACAAGAGTCGGGAGTTGGGATTCCTCAGTCGTTGGGCTTTTTAGCTTTTTAGCTCGCAAGGTTGTAGGCCTTTCAGCTTTTTGACTCATAACTGTTTTTATGACTTTTTCGCATGCCTCGACAGGGAGAGGTGTAAAGTTTATCTTTGAACACCGCGACCGTATTGTGTCAGGCAGTCGGTCAGGGCTTGATGATATAAGGATTATAAGACTATCTTCCGGTGGTTCTTCAAGTGTTTTAAGAAAGGCATTTGCCGCATATGGATTCATTGTATCCGCTTCATCTGTTATGACGACCTTTTTCCTTCCCTCGAAGGGTTTAAAAGAAAGTGCGTCATCAGTTGCCCTTATCTCTTCTATCCTTATCAATCCACTCTTAGGTGAGATGAGAAGAAAATCGGGGTGACTTCCTGAATCGATTTTCTTGCATGAAGAACATTCATCACAAGCGTCTATTTGAGTTAAAAGTTCATTATTATTTAACTCTATGCTCTGTGCTCTATGCTCTGTGCTCTGACAGTTCAATGCCTTTGCAAGATTAATGGCAGTAAATTTCTTTCCTATACCCGGTTCTCCTGCAAACAGATATGACGAAGGTATTCTTCCTCTCTGTATCGTTCTCAGCAGTATAGTTACTGCCCTGTCCTGTCCTATAACATCTCTAAGAGCCATTTTGAGCGATATACTCCGTAATGATGCTGACTATTTTGCTATGTATCTCCTCTATACTTTTCGAGGCATCTATTAATTTTATTCTCTCAGGTTCTTTTCCTGCAATCTCAAGATAACCATTTCTTACCTTTTTATGAAACGCTTTATCCTCAAGCTCTAATCTGTCTGCTTTATTAATACCTCTGTGCCTTTAGACATAAGGAACTGACAGAACTGAGTTATATTTTTTGGCTTTATTGATTTTTTGCATCTCTCAAAATCAATTAAAACAGGCTTTTTATCAATTATAATATGTT
>JBGPQS010000043.1:0-8219 GCA_041489235.1 Thermodesulfovibrionia bacterium | reverse complement strand
GAGTATGTTTGTAAAACCATAGACAGCATTAGTCAGAAGTCCTTTTGATGTGGCAAGACTTTTTATTGCATAGTACGCTCGATAGGCGTACGAGTTTCCATCAATGAGATAAATGTTCATGGTGTTTGACAAAGTTCCGCTATTATTTTACATTAAATAAAACATTCAAGGAGGCAAAATTGTTTCATGCGGTGGAAGACATCAGTTCGACGAAAAAGCGTCTCAGGATAGAGATACCATCAGATGCAATTGAAAATGAGATAAAGGATTCCCTTGAAAGGTTAAGACAGAAAACCAAAATCCCGGGCTTCAGGCCAGGCAGGGCTCCTATGAACCTCATAGAAAAACGCTTCGGCAAAGAAGCAGAGGCAGAAGCACTCGAAAAGGTTATCCCTGAATTCTACGGCAGGGCATTAAAAGAAGCTGAACTCACTCCTGTCACCACACCTGTATTTGATGAGAAGTTTGATTTTAAAAGAAATACTCCTTTGAATCTCTCACTCACCGTTGAGGTGATGCCAAAGGTTGAGAACCTCCATTACGAAGGGGTAAAGGTAAGGGAAATTCCTATAGTTGTCGGTGAGGCTGAAGTAGAAGATTCCCTCAAAAGACTCCAGGACGAAAAAGCCATATTCGAGGTTGCTGAAAAAGAAATTGAGATGGATGATCTGGCCACATTTGATTATATTGACTGTGAAATAGTAGGTGAAGAAAAAGACCCTGCTTTAAAAGATGAGATTTTAAAGATGGGGAATGAGGTTTTCCCTCTTGACATCATAGAGAAAATGATAGGGAAGAAAAAGGGCGATGTAGTGGAGTTCACGAACACATTCAGTGAGATGTTCAGGATAAAAGAAATTGCAGGGAAGACACTGAGCATGAAGATGATGATAAAAGAGGTGAAGAGAAAGATCCTTCCGGAGATTGATGATGAATTTGCAAAAGACCTTGGTTTTGAAAACATGGCGGTTTTGAAAGAAAAAATAAAAGAGAATATAAACGACGTAAAAAAAGGGCATGCAATAAAGATTCAGAAGGCAGAGATGCTGAATAAACTTATTGAATCCAATACCTTTGATGTGCCTGAAACACTCTTGCAGAATGAGCTGGAAACTCTTGTGATACAACAGGCAAATACATCTCTTGGAGAGTCTAAATACACAACAAAAGAGAAGAGCGCGTTTGAAGAAGAAAAGAAAGATGATGAAAAACTGCAGGCTGAAATGAGACAGAAAGCATTAAAAAATGTACAGGCATCAATAATCGTCAATGCCATTGGTCAGAAAGAGGGAGTCACCGTGACAGACGATGAGGTGAAGGAGCGAATCAATGTGGTAGCTCAAAGGTTATCGGTAAAACCAGAAATGCTGATGAACTTCTATATCAAAAAGGATGGCTCCCTGGAGGGCCTGAAACATTTAATCTATGAGGATAAAGTGATTGATTTAATGTTATCGAAAGCTGTTTTTGAGAAAGGAGAGTAGATGAGTATCATTCCTATTGTTATAGAGCAGACAGGGCGTTCAGAAAGGGCATATGACATTTATTCACGACTCCTTAAAGACAGGATTATCTTTATCGGTACTGTCATAGACGACCAAGTGGCAAACATAGTCATTGCACAGCTTCTGTTTCTCCAGACAGAAGATCCTGAAAAAGATATTCATCTGTATATTAACTCACCAGGTGGTATAGTATCCTCTGGCCTTGCAATATACGACACGATGCAGTATGTAAAGCCTAACATTGCAACCTATTGCATCGGACAGGCAGCCAGCATGGGAGCTCTTTTGCTCTCAGCAGGGACAAAAGGGAAAAGATTTGCACTTCCCCATTCAAGGATTATGTTGCATCAGCCAATGGGCGGTTTCCACGGACAGGCAACGGATATCGCGATCCACGCCCGCGAGATACTCAAGATGAAGGAAACACTGAACGGGATACTCGCAGACCACACAAATCAATCTCTTGAAAAAATACAGGCAGATACAGACAGGGATTTCTTTATGTCAGGAGAAGAGGCAAAAGAATACGGAATCGTTGATGAGGTAATTCGCAGCATTAAGAGTGTGAAATAAATAAACTGGAGGATAAATGCCCAGAAAAGATGAGAGTGTACTGAGATGCTCGTTCTGCGGTAAGGGACATGATGAGGTAAAAAAGCTTATTGCAGGACCAGCAGTATATATATGTAACGAGTGTGTTGCACTCTGCAACGAAATAATTGCAGATGCATTCCATGCGGAAGTAGAAAGTTCTGTACTTCCTAAGCTTCCTGCACCGACGGAGATTCACCATTTCCTTAATGATTATGTTATAGGCCAGGAAAGGGCAAAGAGGATCCTCTCGGTTGCTGTGTATAATCACTATAAAAGGATCTATAGCCCTGTTGAGCCGGATATAGAATTGCAGAAAAGTAACATACTTTTGATGGGTCCTACAGGCACTGGCAAAACACTTTTTGCGCAGACATTGGCAAAGATACTTGACGTACCATTTGCCATAGCTGATGCGACAACTCTTACAGAGGCAGGCTATGTAGGTGAGGATGTTGAAAATATAATCCTGAAGTTACTTCAGGCAGCAGGATATGATGTTGAGAAGGCACAGAGAGGCATAATCTATATTGATGAAATTGACAAGATTAGCAGGAAATCAGAAAACCCGTCGATCACAAGGGATGTATCAGGCGAAGGGGTACAGCAGGCACTTCTTAAGATAATCGAAGGGACGGTGGCGAGTATCCCGCCGCAGGGCGGAAGGAAACATCCGCAACAGGATTTTATTCAGATTGATACAACAGATATTCTTTTCATATGCGGTGGTGCCTTTATAGGCCTTGATAGTATCATAGAACAGAGGACAGGACAAAAGATGGTTGGATTTGGTTCAGATGTTCTTATAAGAAAAGAGCGGAGGATAGGAGAGATACTCAGCCTTATTGAACCTGAAGATCTCATAAAATATGGGCTCATACCTGAATTTGTGGGGAGGTTGCCTGTTGTTGCAACCCTTAATGAACTTGACGAGCCGGCATTAATAAAAATACTGACGGAACCTAAACATGCTCTTATAAAACAATATCAGAGGCTTTTCTCGTTTGACAATGTGAGGCTCAGATTTACAGATAGTGCACTCTCAGCAATAGCAAAGAAAGCCAAGCAAAGGAAAAGCGGTGCACGGGGACTGAGGGCTATTCTTGAAGAGATAATGCTTGATGTAATGTATGAGATACCTTCACAGAAAGGCATCAAAGAGTGCGTAATAAACGAAGAGACCATAACCAAAAACGAAAGACCACTGCTTATATTCGAGAAACAGGCAGAATCAGCATAAAATAGTTCTGAAGCCGCTCAAGCCCACTTTGCTTATTAGCTTCTATGTTTGAACTTTAGTATTTATTGTCTTATTCGTCCTGAAATAAGGGCCTTTTGTATTGCCTTCCTCGCAGTTTCCCTTAGTGCGTCATCATTTATTTGTGATACTGTCTCTTCAATATAAGAGAGTTCTTTCGCTGTGAGAGATTTGTCTTTTGACTCCCTGCGTGTTGCAGACTGACTCCTGATTCCTGACTTTATTCCTGTTGAGACTTTCCCGAGCCTGAATCGTACAGACCTCACACCATAGTGATGTAGCTTTTTTATTATATCCTCTTTTAAAAAATTCAGCTCCTGGAGCCAGACTGGAGAATCAACATTGAGAATGACTTCGCCTTCGGATAACATAAATGGTGACATATGGGAGACAAGTGGCTCATTAAATAAATCATCCCAGTTTTTTTTCATCTCAGCAAGTCTTACACCATCTTCAACCCCGAGTTCTTTGACGAGAGGGATGATTAAGGAATCAGCCCTCTTCACTAAACAGCCTTTTTTACCATACCGGAGCGGAGACATCTCGTGCATACATAGAGCCTTTTTGTACCGCTCTTTGTAATGACACGCATCCTTTGCAGGTTCGGCATTATCTGCCTCTTTGTCCTATTATTTGCATGGCTGACATTATTTCCGACTGTCATTTTTTTTCCACACACCGCACAGCTTGCCATTTTCTTTCTCCTCCTTCATCATTGCATTAAACAGGTTTTTTATGATAACATTTTAAAGTTTATGTGACAAGGTTCACTTAAAAACAGACTTTCCAATTCTTAATTAAAGAGATAGAGGTAAAGCATAATTGTCAAAAATAAGAGTTTATGAACTTGCAAAGAAGTTAGGGGTAACGAGTAAGGTTATTTTGATCGAACTTTCAAAACTCGGGATAGAAGGGAGAATTCACTCTTCAAGTATCGAACCTGAGACTGCCGGCAAGATCGAAAGTAAAATACTTAAAAAGGCTGTTAAACCAAAAGAAAAAGCTGTTCTTAAAAAAGAGAAAGAGGCAGTTACCAGAGAGCCTGTCAAACCTTCGATAGAAAAACCACCTAAGGCAGCAGCGCCACCAGCAGAGGAGAAAAAGCCGGAGATAGAGAAACCCGCGGTAAAGAGACCTGAGGTAAAGAAGCCCAAAGAAGAGAGACCAGAGATTGAAAAACCTGAGGAAGAGAAACCAGAAACAGGAAAGCCTGAAATAGAAACGATAGAGACCCCGGTCATTGTAGAGGAGAAGGAGGAAGAAGAATTAAAAG
Organism: Thermodesulfovibrionia bacterium; assembly: GCA_041489235.1. Classification (GTDB taxonomy): domain Bacteria; phylum Nitrospirota; class Thermodesulfovibrionia; order Thermodesulfovibrionales; family SM23-35; genus VGWZ01. The sequence goes on along the minus strand of JBGPQS010000043.1, from coordinate 3,592 downwards.
TTCCTGAACGGTTTAAAAAGGAAATAGAAACAGAGAAGGTAGAAAAATTCAAGGCAAAACCAGGAATGCAAAGAGCATTCCAGACAATCAGGAAGATAGAGCCCAAAAAATGGCATGGGCATAAACCAGTCAAGAAGATAGAAAAAACTCAGCCATTCCTGAAGCCTGAACCAAAACCCCATGTCCAGCTTGTCGTTCCAAGAAAGAAAACATTGAAACTTCATGAAGGCACTACAGTAAAAGAGTTTGCAGAACTTATCAGTGTGAAGCTGGCTGATGTGATAAAGAAGTTTATGGAATTAGGATCTATGCCTACAATAAACCAACCTGTTGACCCTGATGCAGCCTTATTAGTTGCAGATAGTTTTGGGGTAAAGCTTGAGCTTTCTTCTGTGGAAGAGGATACCGAGGTAACAGAGGCTCCTGAAGATATCAGTAAACTATCGCACAGGCCTCCAGTGATAACCATTATGGGACATGTAGACCATGGAAAAACATCGTTGCTCGATGCGATAAGAAAAACAAAAGTTACAGAGACCGAGGCTGGAGGTATTACACAGCATATAGGTGCATATAAAGTAAATCTGAAAGGCAAGGATATTGTATTTCTTGATACGCCAGGTCATGAGGCATTTACGTCTATGAGAGCAAGGGGGGCAAAGGTTACCGATATCGTTGTCCTTGTTGTCGCAGCAGATGATGGCGTCATGCCTCAGACTATTGAGGCGATCAACCATGCAAAGGCTGCGAATGTACCAATTGTTGTCGCAATTAATAAGATTGACAAGCCTGAGGCGAATCCCTCGAAGGTGAGGAACGAACTGGCAGAGCACGGTATTATCCCTGAAGAATGGAGTGGTCAGAATATCTTTGTCGAGGTTTCTGCCAAAAAACTTATAGGCATAGAAAACCTGCTTGAGATGATACTCCTGCAGTCAGAGGTAATGGAACTTAAAGCGAATCCTGACAAACAGGCGAAAGGGACAATTATTGAGGCAAAGCTTGATAAAGGGAGAGGACCTGTTGCAACAGTCCTTGTACAATCCGGTACCTTAAGGATCGGGGATGCATTCCTCGCAGGCATTCATGCAGGAAAAGTGAGGGCATTAAATAATGACACAGGTAAACGGATAATTGAAGCAGGTCCGTCAACACCGGTTGAGGTAATCGGGTTTCCTGAGGTTCCCTCAGCAGGGGATATCTTTACAATCGTTGAAGATGAAAAACGGGCGAGACAGGTAGCAATTGCAAGACAGCAGAAACAAAGACTTGCTGATATGGCAAGGTCAAGAAAACTTACCCTCGATGAAATCTATGTAAAGATTAAAGAGGGAGAGATTAAGGAACTCAACATTATTATAAAAGGAGATGTTCAGGGTTCTGTTGAGGCAATCAAGGATGCCCTTGAAGGTATTGCACATCCTCAGGTAAAGGTAAAGGTCATCCATTCATCTGTCGGTGGTATTAATGAATCGGATGTTATGCTCGCTGCTGCCTCTAACGCAATTGTAATAGGGTTTAATGTAAGACCTGAGCTCAAAGCCTCGCAGACAGCAGAAAAAGAAGGTGTTGATATAAGGCTTTATGATGTGATTTATGAAGCAATCGAGGATGTGAAGAAGGCACTCGAGGGTCTCCTTGAACCCACACTAAAAGAGAAAATACTTGGACATGCAGAGGTTCGCCAATTATTTCAGATATCGAGGATCGGAACAGTGGCAGGATGCTATGTGCTGGACGGCTTTATAAGTCGTTCAGGTGATGCTATAAGAGTTATCAGAGAAAGCATTGTGGTATATGATGGGAAGATCGCTTCTCTCAAAAGATTCAAAGATGATGTGAAAGAGGTACAGGCCGGATATGAATGTGGCATCATGATAGAAAACTTTAATGATCTGAAAGTTGGAGATATACTCGAGAATTATATTATTGAGAAAATAGCTGCAAAACTTTAAACATGCTCCCCTATAAACGTTCCCAAAGGGTCAGTGATCTTCTCAGAAAAGAGATCGCAGATATCATTATTTATAAACTTAAAGACCCGCGAATCGGTTTTATCACCATTACCGGGGTTGATGTAACCGATGATATTAAAATTGCAAGGGTTTATGTGAGTATCTTAAAAGAGGAAGAGAGGAATACAACACTCGATATATTGAGTTCTGCAAAGAGCTTCATACGTACCGAGCTTTCAAAAAGACTTAAAATGAAATTTATACCGAGCATTGAATTCAGGATTGATACCTCTGTTGAATATGGAAACCGGATAGAAAAACTCCTGAAAGAAATTGGGGAAAAAGGTGAAGGTTCCTCCTGAACTCATTTTATTTTTAAAGGAAGGAGAAAGTTTTTTCATTACAACCCATATTAATCCCGAAGCGGATGCACTTGGTTCTGCCATTGCCCTTTCAATGGCACTTGAATCTCTGGGGAAAAAGACAATCGTTTATGACCGTGACAGTGTGCCTGAGTTTTACCGATTTTTGCCAGGGCATGAAAGATTTAGAAATTCAACCTCTGACCTTCAACTCTCAACCTACAGCCTTATTTTGCTTGACTGCAATGTCTTAAAAAGAGCGGGAATTGAAGGAGCAAGATTTAACTATTCTGCGGTGATAGACCACCATAAGACAGAAAAATCTACGACACAAGGGAGCTTTGGTGACATAAGATGGATAGAGCCAGAGGCAGCAGCCACGGGATTGATGGTCTTTTATCTTATAAAAGACCTTGGAGTACCTACAACAAAAGAGATTGCGATAAACCTCTATGCTGCCATTTCGATTGACACAGGGACATTCAGATACAACAACACAACTTCGGAGGTATTAAGGGTTGGTGCTGAACTTATAGAAGCTGGAGTGAACCCTGCGCATATAGCACACAGCCTTTATGAGACATGGTCTAAAAAAAGGTTTACTTTATTAATAATGGCCTTAAATACCCTTGAAATAACAGATGGTGTTGCAATGACTCATGTGTCTAAAGAGATGTATAAAAAGACTGGGGCGAATCCTGAGGATACAGAAAATTTCCCTAACTTCCCGAGGATGATGAAAGATATTAAAGTATCAGCATTTTATAAGGAGATAGGGAATAATCACTGGAAAGCAAGCCTGCGTTCAAAGGGGGATATGAATGTGGCAAAGATTGCCGCTCTCTTTGGCGGTGGTGGACATGAGAATGCCGCAGGCTTTGAGATAAAATCTGATTTAGAATCGGCAAAGAAAGCTTTGTTAAAAGCACTTTCCCAGGGAAAGATTGATTCATGAAACTTTTTTTTCGCAAGCCAAACCCCCAATTTGATGAAAAAATTAATGCATTGATAGATTTAGCTGCGATTAGTGATAATCGAGATATTGTCCATGAATTAATGGTTGCGAGTCTGAAAATCGGGCAGGATACCAAAGACCGGTCTATTTTAAAAATGATGAATAGTACCCTTAAAGAAATGCGATACACGGCTAAGGTCTTTGGACCGTATCGGAACAGAATGAAAGTAACAGTCTTTGGTTCGGCGCGAACCAGTTCTGATTCTCCACTTTACAAGATGGCAGCACGTTTTGCACAGAAGTTAGTTGAGAACGACTTT